>JAHITX010000080.1 GCA_018817425.1 Pseudomonadota bacterium | reverse complement strand
CAGTTTCAAAACGCCCCATTTTGGCCGATCTCTGCGTTGGGCTCAAATTTCAATCCTCGAAATACTAAATGTATTCCTGTGGTTGAAATTTTCTCCCGCCTTGAGCTTGACCAAACTGAAACGTTTTGAAAGTGGCTCATTCTTCTTAAACATTTTCAAGATCGAATCCAATTGACAACCGGATCTTTTGCCACTCCGAATCCATAAGCAGAAAATATCCGAATAGGCCGTATCGATAGATTTCAGGATCTTTGGACGGATCATAGGGCTCCGTTATATTGGTGGCATACATCAATCGGCCAAGAAAAAGTCCATCGGCTATCTGAACCAGCTCATCTATGCAGTAACAATCCGGAATTATCGTTTTTAACATTGGCCAGCGGTAGTTGAGCTGAAATGTTTCTTTACCACTGCTTAAAGGATTAAATGAAATGTTTTTTCTTGCAATAAAGAAGAAATTCTTAACATCATAGCCAAATTCCTGGGCTTCTTCTGTTGTTGCCTTTTCAGTCCATATATCGGCCACATCCATCAGACGTCCTACAAAACGCTCTTTAAGGGTGCGCAAAGCCTGACCGTTTGAACCCCATACAGTATTAACCTTTCCGGTTTCATACCCATCGGTGAATTCAATAAGTTTTTCTTTGGGTACAGGATCAAACCGTTTACCTGTCCATGTGGAAAAAGGAGATGCTACGCTTGTGTAAAGCAGATTAATTATGTTTTTCCCGAAAAGGTCGAAAATGCCTGCCGAATGCCAGCTTATAAGCGCACCATAGTAGAAGCCATCCATAGTATCGGGGGCAATCCCACGGTTAAACAGTTCTGAAAGCTGATCAAAATAAGGCGATTTATTTAGCAAATTATCTTTAAGCTCCCTGGAGTGTGTTTTCAGATAATGAAGCAAAGTGGGATACTTTCCTGCTTTAATAAGTATTTCAGATTTTAATTTATCATTGCATATCGGCAGTGCCGGTTCCTGAAACGTAAAGTCATTAAATTTATTCTGCTTGAAATTAGCCTCTATTCCGGTTTGTTTCATGCCTGGGGCATCGGCTGGAATATCCAGATATGGAAAAAGACGACGTGCCTCGGCATGCCAATTGCTGTCTAAAAGAAGAAAATATCCGAAGTTCTGATAGTTGTAATATTCGGGGGGCCGCTTTGGATCATAATCTTGTAACAGTTTACGTGTTGCGTAACAGAGTTGTCCCAAAAACAGACCGGGAGAAACCTCTACAAGTTCATCAATAAGCCAGCCATTAGGAACCGGATTATTTAAAGCCTTATAGCGGTAGTTTAGCTGAAATACGGGACGTACTGACTTGGCAGATACGGAAAAAGCCGGGGTACCGATAAAATAGCCTCCGTTTTTTTCCCATCCATATGCCCGTTGTTCACTTTCAGGAGCCGGATGCAGGTTCATCCATGAATTTAACATCTGAAAGGCTATCGGATTTATAATGCGGGTGGAAATTTTATTGAAATGATTTATCCCCAAAAGTATAGGTTCGTTTGCTTTTGCTTGTTTTCCAATAATTGTCTGCATCTTTGATTCTTCAACACGTTCGAGGCTTTTGCCCACCCAGGGGCTTTCGTTAGACGCTGTGGTGCCCCATATATATCCTAAAACATTACCAAAATCAGCTACGCTCTCCGGCATTTCACCACAACGTATCCCAAGCGTGATTCCGTAAAAATGCCCCTGCACGATTTCCGGAGTCCGGCCTGCATCAAATAAAGTTGCAAGGCTAGTATAAACAGGATCATTATTGTCTGCGCTGCGATCAAGAACTCTTTTATATTCGTAAAACAGCTCAAGTATCGAACCATGTTTTTCAAGTTTTTTATTGAACTCATTCAAAATGAAATCTTTAACATTACTGTCTGAACGGAAAGTCCATGTTTTTATATCCGGCGTGCCCTTGCATAATGGATCTTCAATCTGATGTTCTATATCGGATTTAGCCAAAAGCCGGCTTGGTATGTTTACATCAATTAAAAGATCTTTTGTGACATCATAGATAATATGATTACGGGTGCTATTTAAGACATCGCCATTTGCACTCTTAACCTTCAAATAGATATCAGGCTTGTCGATTATTTCATTTTTGGCTTCACATTTTATTGCAAATGCACCACCGGCATCAGTTTGGGTAGTACCAAGAAGATCGTCAATAAATAAATCGGCATCATATGCTTCTATGGTAAGACCGGCTATGCCTTGTCCGTTTTCTTTACATTTAGCGGTTCCAGTGATAGTAAATCCCATTATCTACCTCCTTGTGCGATGTTGGTTCACGATAGTACTAAACATTTGTTCAATATCCCGGTATTCATCTAAAGGCATGGATTGTGAGCAAAGATCGAGCGAAGCATCTTTTCCCAGAGCAGCGGCTTTAAAAAGTGTTCCGGGGTGATATGGGCGAAGGATATAAGATAAATTATCTATAGCACCAATATATTCGGCTATCGCCTTAATATTTTTTGAATCTGCTGTAAATCCACCTATAACTGGAATTGAACATATAAGTTTGTCGTGTGCCACATCTTTAAGTTTTGAAAAATTTGTAAGAATAATATTATTGTTTTGCCCGGTAAGTCTCTGGTGAATATCCGGAGCAAGTAATTTAATGTCAAAATATATCAGATCGATCATGTCAAGCAATGTACTTTCAAAAAGATCCCAGTTGAAAAAACCGCAGGTTTGGAGTGTTATATGAATTTTCTCTTTTTTCAGTTTTTGCAAAACCAGGCCAAGATAACGACAGTCCTGTGTTGGTTCACCCCCCGAAAAAGTAACGCCTCCTTTTGAATGTTCAAAGAATCGTTTATCTTTAAGCAGTATTTGTACAAGCTCTTCCGGTTCATAATATTGCCCTTTGATAGTCATAGCTTTGCCAGGGCAAACGGATGCACACAATCCGCAATTATTGCATTTATCACGGTCAATTTTAACAAAGCCATTTATAATAATAGCATTTTCAGGACATACTGATGAGCAGTCACCGCAAAGTATGCAATTTTGCGGCTGATGATACAGTTCGGGTTCAGGGCTTATGCCTTCAGGGTTGTGACACCAGATACAGCTTAACGGGCAGCCTTTGAAAAATACTGTACTTCTTATTCCTGGCCCGTCATCTAAAGCATACCGGTGAATGTCGAATATAAGCGGCCTTTGTTTATCAAAGCTCATTGCATTATAAGCTCGGCATATATCTTAACTGCAAATTTTTGGACATATACCCAAATTTATGAATATAATTCAGGTTACCGTCTATAGTAATATCTTGTTTCAATATTGAACCAAGAATGTCAGGTTTGGGACTTAGAAGAAAATTCATGAGCGCTTTACCATCGCGAAAAGTCACAGTAATATTGGTATCGCCTATTTCTTTTTTGGCAACCTTCATTTTATTATCTTTAAATATTGCGGCTACGGTGATTGTTTTATCCTTGCTGCAAAACAGATAACGTGCGTTAAAATTTTTGATGTTTCTTCTAAAATCTTTATCTATACACAGCATAAGACTCATAAGATTTAAAAGTACATCCAAAAAACTTTCAGCCTTTTCAGACTGTATTTCTTGCAAAAACTTGTCAGCAGCGGTTTTGGCGCGCGTTGCTCTCATTAAAACAATATTTAACAATTTATCCCACATGATATCAGTCTCCCTGTAATAGTTATTTTGTTCCCAGCATATCACTGTGAGCGTCCGGAAATGTTACAGACTTACCATTTTTGAGATCATATGCAGTACGAGTGATGATCTCTTCTTTCATGGCATCGTTAAGATCTTTGAAATAGGCGGAATACCCCGAAACTCTTACCAGCAATTCAGGATAATCATCCGGGTGCTCTTTAGCATCAAGCAACATTTCATAATCCATGATATTGCACTGAATATGCAAGCCTCCGCATTCAAAATAAGTTTCAATGCCTGCACCGAATCTGTCTATATCTTCGGCTCCGTTTATAGCCGGATATTTTAAGTTGAATGCTTCTCCGCCGGGAATACAAAGGGGATCCAATCCTCCTACTGATTGCAGGCAGGAGGCCAGATCGGTAGCAGCCTGGGAAACCGGAGTAATGCCGCTTGCAAAAACTTTATTCGCTTTACGGCCATTGGGCAATGCACCACAAAGCTTGCCCTGACCGGCATGGTTTGTCATGGTCCAGAAGGCCGGCCTGTATTTGCCGCCACGGTAGTTGGTATGTTTTTGGTAAAAATCAAACAACAATTTTACTACCCGCTGGGCATTGGCCTGAGACTCAGGTTCCATACTGCCGTATTTGGGAGTTTGGTTGACAAGATAAGCATGCAACTTATCATAACCGTTAAAATCTGCTTTCATAGCAGTAAGAAGTTCCGAAAAAGTGCATTTGCGGTCAATAAAAATAGCCTTTTCAATAGCGCTTATTGAATCAACAGTATCTGCAAACCCGATATGGGTAGCACCGGAAGAATTATAAATTGCGCCACCGAAAATTAAATCCTTGCCTTTTTCCATCGGCCCTTCAAAAAAAGCCGAAAGCAACGGCGATGGCAAAATATCCTGATAAACCTTGCCGAACATTTCATTAAGCTCAATAGCTTTTCCGGCAAGCCACTCAAACTGCTTTGAAAAGGCGTTCCAGAAATCTTCGAAATCGTTAAAGGCCGACAGTTCGCCGGTTGCAGGGCCTATCTGCTCATCACCGGTAACCGGCCTTTTGCCATTATATAAGACAAGTTCCAAAACGGAAGCAAGGTTTAGCATGATGGAGCTGGAAGCATCATAACTGCGCCCTGCAGAAGCCAGTTCCACGCAGCCTATAACAGCATAATCCCTGGCATGTTCGGTTTTAATGCCCTGGTTTTCAAGAGTTTTAATATCTGCAATATCGTTATGTACAGCAGGTACAGAGCGGGTATTTGCTATAACTTCTGCTACCCGGTTGCGGTAGTCCTTGCTGTTTACATTCTGGTGATAACGGGCGTTTAAGCTTGGATCACGGGTTTTAAGCAATTCGGTTACACGCAGCATTAAATAGGTAAGATCGTTTACCGCATCTTTCCCTTCGGTATCAACACCTCCTACAGTTACGGCCGGAACCGTTCCGGCACCACCGAATAACTCCTCGGCAGTTTCCGGCACAAGATTTGTGTTGTCATTAAGCTTAAGCCACAAACAGCCTATTAGTTCCAAGGCTTCTTTGATATTTAGTTTACCGGCTTTAATATCACACTCAAAATATGGATAAAGTATCTGATCCAGCCTACCCGGGCTCATAGCCATATTGATATTTTCAGCATGAATTGCTACCTGAATTATCCATAAAGAATTAATAGCTTCACGGAAACTCCTGGCCGGCTTTGCAGGAACCTGGGCGCAAACTTCTGCCATCTTTTCATAATTTGCTTTGCGCTCTAAATTACTTTCATTTTTAGCAAGCATAGCTGCTTCCGCGCTCAAGTTTGCAGCATATGCAATAATACCCTGCAAGGCTATTTGAACCGCCTGGTAGAAAAGCATACTTCGCTGTTCTTCTTCATTAAGGTTTCCCTTAGCCTTGATTTCCTGCTCCTTTTTTGCCGCCTGATTTATAATATATTCTATTCCATGTTCAAGCGCTGTCACATAATAAGGCACAGTGTGGGAAATAGTTCCCGCCTTGCTTGCTATAAAAAACACTATGCGCTCGAAAAGCCTCATGCATTCCGGATTTTTGTAACGCTTTCTTGTAACTTCCAAAGGACTTCTATCCATCCAGTAAGGGAAGATATCAAAATTAAGTTTTTCTATTTCTTCAGGGTTAAGTGTTTGAGGATTTTTATCACGTTTGCTGATCACTTCAAGTTCCGACCAGATATGAAGCCCTGTCCACTCAGGATAAACCGGTGCGCCAAAAGGTTTAGAGCAGGTAGTACCGGCAAGCAGATTGTCGTCAAAAAAAAGCGGCTTTTTTTCCTTTAAAAAATATGCCACCGCTCCGGCATAACGTGTTAGCATGGGGTCATTGTCTGAGGACATGTCTTTTAAAAAACGGGTAACAAAATCAGCCCGCTCGATGCATACCGCCGGTTTTATTTTAAGCAGGTTACTGCGCAAACTGTTTAGAAGCGGCATATTGTCTAAAGTATGTTCTTTGAGCCTTATGTCTTGTAATGTTATTTCACTCATGGATGCTCTCCTTTATTTATGACATATGTCCTGACTTGAATGGGATACCAATAGCAGAATAAATTTGTCTTTAGGAATATATCATTAAATTATGGTTTCCTACGGGGTCGAATTTAGAGAGTTTTGAATAAATTACATTTATATTATCGGGGTATGTGATCAGAACTTTTTTTCCGATAGTAAATCTTAGGGGAATTAGCCTTTTATGTCAATATAAAAATAATTCGCTTTTGTTGAGTTTTGTTAATAATTACTATAGCAAAGGCCTTATTCCGATAACATAAACTCTCTTTCACAGAACTGTGTTATAATTATAATTTATTATGACATTTGGAACATGATGTGGGCCCGGTTTGTTCTTCTGCCTTTTTCATTTTTCGGTGGCATTTTATACAATAATTCATTGCCTGTTTGGTTTGAAGTTTTCCATCTGCCTTCATCTCAAAGATAGCGCCAATTTTTTTTGGAAACATATCGTGACAAGTCATACAATCTTTTACCGCTTTCTCATGTTTTTCATGGGGAAAATCAATACTTCCCCTATCACCCCCTGAAAGCTCAAAAACTTCTTTGACAGCCTTCTCGTTTTCCGGAAACATTGTTTCAATTTGCTCCATTGTAATTACAGGTAAAACATTTTTCCCTTTTCCCAGAACCATATCTATTAATTTCTGTGGAGCACTCCTGTACAACAACTTAACTGAAACAGATAACTGTTTAAAGTTTTTCTTTTGAAATACAATCTCTTCCCTGACAGATTCTTTGGGCGGAATTCGTTTATCTTTTAAGATTTCACGGGCTTTTGAAATATTTAAAACCGGATTTCCTTTTCCGTCTCCAAAAATTGTGTTATAAATTATTGTCCCTTCGGTTATATAGCCATTTTTATCAAGCTTTCCGCTTGAATAGACGATATTATTATTTTCATCTTTAATAATAATTTCAAGCCACATCTGCCGCACATCCGTAAGGCCGGTTGGAAGGTAGTGACCGGCTCCTGAATTTGTTATAATTATACCAAGCTTTCCTTTTTTTAACTCAAGTGTATCTAAAAGTATATCGGCGCTATTAGTCAGCCTTTCTATTGCCATATCCCTTTTTTCCATACTATTAAAATTTGCAGGGACAACCGTATTTGCGCCTGTAAAATAATGTGTGAAGATATGATCCCTTATTGGTCCATCATCTGCGGCCCTGCCTTTATTAAGAGGTCTTGGTGTGGATGCTGTTGCCGGAATACCCGGGCGTTGATACATATGGCAACCCTGACAGGTAATCTTTTGTTTTTCATCTTTGTTATTGTATGGTCCGTTTTTCCATTCGTCATATGTAGTCTCAAGTTTGGTATCAAATGATACATGAGATACATTGTGGCAGGTACCGCAGATTTTTGCATCGGTGTGAAATTCGGAAAAAGCACTTTCATGATAATCGGACTCGGAATCCTTAAATGGTCCGCGTTTTATGCCCGGATCATCTTCGCCATGCCCCGGACTAAGAATTAGCCCGTTGTTATAAATTTTATCCGCACCGGTTGCCGAATGGCAATAATCACACTGGATTCCTTTTTTTGCTATTTCAGGAACCTTAGCTCTGTTATCTGAAGTTTTTTCAGGATATCCTGTAATATTGCCAACAGGGGTATGACATTTAACACATGATTCGCTTTCGGCAATTTCACCATTATCATTCAAACCTGAAAGCATATACTTTGAAACAGCTACATATAAAGGATCTTCATGGGAAAGATGATGCATGGAATTTTGCCACTGGCTATATACTGTGCTATGACAGTCACCACAAACTTCAGGTGAAATATAGCGATCAATTGTAAGTTTTTCGGCATATGAAAAACCTGCAATGAAAAAAATTGCGGCTATCATAATTCCAGCTAAAAATACCTTCTTGTTTAAAGAAAATATAGGTTGTTTTGATTTCATCTCTGCTCCTGTTAACTGTTTTATATTATATAAACAATTTCGGCATTGACCCAGAGCCCATAATACGATCAATATCATAAAAGGTCAAATAATGACCCAGATGGTATTTTGATATGCTGTTGACAATAGTACAAAAATATAGTTGACATGAAATATATAATCTGGTCAATAACAAGCTCCATAAAAAGAAGTTTTATATTTGTTATTTATATTAGATAGAAACAATTTACTGGAGGCGGTTTATGAAATATAACAGGATTTACAATTTTAACGCAGGGCCGGCAGCTTTGCCTTTAAATGTTCTTGAAGAAGTAAACGAATCATTTTTGAATTATGCCGGAACTGGAATGTCGATAACAGAAATAAGCCACAGATCAAAACCATTTGATGAAATTATAAATGATGCAGTTGCCCGTACAAAAAGACTTTTAAAACTTGACGACGGTTATCAAGTTCTTTTTCTTCAGGGGGGCGCAAGCCTTCAGTTTGCAATGGTACCTATGAATTGTCTTCCTGACGGCAAATCAGCTGATTATGTTGAGACAGGCACATGGTCTACAAAAGCAATTAAAGAAGCTCAAATACTTGGTAAAAGTATAAATATTGTTGCGTCTTCCAAAGATAATAATTTCTCTTACATCCCGTATAATGTTAAGTTTAATAGTGAAGCAGTTTATGCGCACATTACATCCAATAACACAATAAAAGGAACACAATGGTCTCAATTCCCTGATACAAAAGGTGTACCTATAGTTGCTGATATGTCTTCTGATATCATGAGCAGACCATTTGATCCAAAACCTTTTGGGATAATTTATGCAGGAGCACAAAAAAATATAGGCCCTTCAGGAGTATGCATGGTAATCATACGTGAAGATATGCTCAAACTTGTCCCTGACAATCTACCGTCAATGCTCAAATACACTACATTTTCTTCTTCCAATTCCTTATACAATACTCCTTCCTGCTTTTCCATATACATTATTCAGCTTGTTTTAAAATGGCTGGAAGATACTATAGGTGGTCTTGATAAAATAGAAGCGATTAACCAAGAAAAAGCCAAGCTTTTATATGATATTTTTGATTCCGGCAGTTTTTATAAGGGAACAGCAGTTCCTGACAGCAGATCATTAATGAATGTAACCTTTCGGCTTCCAAGCGAAGAACTTGAAGGCAAATTCATTCAGGAAGCAACTAAAAACGGCCTGGGGGGCTTGAAGGGGCATCGTTCCGTCGGTGGGTGCCGCGCATCTATTTATAATGCGACCACTATAGAGGGTGTTAAAGCTTTAACCGATTTCATGATAATTTTTGAACAAAAAAACGGATAATACGGCGAGATCTTCTGTATATTATTCAGTACTATAAAACCATTACTAAGATATCTTAAAACCAAAAAAGGGCACGCCGTTAATTCTTGGCTGCCCCTTTTTTATTATCTTTATTGATGGCATTATAACATGCCGTCAGAATTTTATATTTTTCGTGTTAAATAATAACTGCTAAATTTACTGCCGTCTTGTTTCAGCAAGCTGGACGCGGTGTAAAGCCCTATCCAGAGCTACTTTAGCTCTCATAAAGTCCATATCCTGTTTGCCACTTTCTTTTGCCAAACGTTCTTCAGCACGTTTTAAGGCGGCTTTTGCCCTTTCTATATCTATATCACGCCTTCGTTCCGCAGTTTCAGCAAGCACGGTTACTTTGTCAGGCAAAGCTTCCGCAAACCCTTCTGAAACAAAGACGCACCTTTCTTCACCTTTTACATCCTTATACTTAATAATTCCCATTTTTAATGTAGTAAAAAAGGGGGTGTGGCCAACAAGAACTCCAAATTCTCCCATTGCACCAGGTGCCATAACAATCTGTGCTTCTTCGCTAACTACGGATTTTTCCGGGGTAACAACTTCTAATTTTATGTTTCCGGCCATATCGGTTATCCTCACATATTACTGTTCTTCGGCCATTTGCTTAGCCTTTTCTCTGGCCTCTTCAATGCTACCGACCATATAGAAGGCTCGTTCGGGAAGATCATCATGCTTGCCTTCACATATTTCTTTAAAGCCCCTGACTGTGTCTTCAATTTTTACGTATTTACCCGGCATGCCTGTAAAAGTTTCTGCAACATGAAACGGCTGGGATAAATATCTTTGAATTTTTCTTGCCCTGCCAACAATAACTCTATCTTCATCAGATAACTCTTCTATACCAAGAATTGCAATAATATCCTGAAGCTCTTTGTATTTTTGAAGAATCTGCTGAACTGTACGCGAAACGCCATAATGTTCTTCACCGATATAAGAAGCATCCAGAATTCTTGATGTTGAATCAAGCGGATCAACAGCCGGATAAATTCCAAGCTCTGCAATTTGCCGAGATAAAACAACTGTTCCATCCAAATGAGCAAAAGTTGTTGCAGGTGCAGGGTCTGTCAAGTCATCAGCCGGAACATAAACACATTGTACAGCCGTAATTGAACCTTTATCTGTAGATGTAATACGTTCCTGAAGTTCACCAAGGTCAACTGCAAGAGTCGGTTGGTATCCAACAGCAGAAGGCATACGACCCAAGAGTGCCGAAACCTCGGAACCAGCCTGAGTAAAACGGAAAATATTATCAATAAATATGAGAACGTCCTGTCCTTCAATATCACGATAATACTCGGCAGCAGTCAGAGCTGTTAACGCAACCCTTGCTCTTGCTCCGGGCGGTTCAGTCATCTGGCCATAAATAAGCGCGGCTTTAGGAAGAACGCCTGAATCCTTCATTTCATGATACAAGTCATTTCCTTCACGAGTTCTTTCACCTACTCCGGCAAATACTGATATACCACCATGCTGCATAGCAATGTTATGAACCATTTCCATCATGATAACTGTTTTGCCAACACCAGCTCCACCAAACATTCCCATTTTTCCGCCCCTGGGAAACGGTACAAGCAGATCAATAACTTTTACACCCGTTTCAAGAACACGAACCGTTGTATCCTGTTCTGTAAATTTCGGGGCTAACCGGTGAATCGGCATCATCTTTTCCTGGCTTACAGGCCCAAGCCCGTCAACCGGACGTCCGACAACATTTAATACTCTCCCAAGACCAGCCGGACCAACAGGTACCATGATCGGGTTTCCCGTGTCTTTAACCGGCATACCTCGTACCAGGCCATCTGTTACATCCATGGCAATACAACGTACAACATTATCCCCAAGATGCTGTGCAACTTCTACAACAAGATTATCCGGTTCATCATTGATTGACGGATTTGAAATCAGAAGTGCGGTAAGTATATTCGGAAGCTTACCTTCTTCGAACCCAACGTCAACAACAGGTCCCATAACTTGCTTTATTTTACCTAAATTTTCTCCCATCTATAGACCTCCTATAAACTAAACTATACACGGTATATTCAGTTCTTACCCTTTAAGCGCTTCTGCTCCACCTACAATATCCATGAGATCCGAGGTGATAGCAGACTGCCGGGCCTTATTGTAAGCCAGAGTAAGACTCTCAATAATGTCATTGCATGCCTTGGTTGCATTGTTCATTGCAGCCATTCTTGCAGCATGTTCACTTGTTGATGTTTCTAAAAGAGCGCTGTAGATCTGAACAAACACATTTTTTGGGAGCATTTCATTCAACAGTTCAGCTGGAGAAGGCTCACATATATGTTCAGGAAGATATTGTTTGGTTTCATCTTCACTCTTTTCAATTATTTCAAGAGGCGGTATCGGAAGAAGCTGCTTGATTACCGGGATCTGTCTGGCCGCACTTACAAATTCTGAATAGACTACATAAACTTCATCATATTCTCCGTTTAAAAATCCATCTATAAGCTCTCTTCCTGCATTAACAGATACATTAAATCCGAATTTTCCTCCTACAACTCCGATGTATTCACTTTCAATTTCATAATCACTTTTTCTTACCCAGTCTCTCCCTTTTTTACCATAGTTAGTAAAAGAAACCTTGATATCCGAAGCTGCTTTTTCTTTAGCGAATGATTCCGCTTTTCCAATAAGGTTTGCATTAAATCCACCGCACAAACCTCTGTCCGAAGTACAAAGAACAATATTTATTTTTGAAATCTTTTCACGTATGGCAAGTAATGGAGCTGCTCCACTGCCACCACGTTCGGCAAGACTTCCCAAAACTTCTGCAAATTTGCTTGCATATGGCCTGAAACCGGTCATACTGGTTTGAGCACCTCTAAGTCTTGAAGCAGCAACCATATTCATAGCTTTTGTTATCTGCTTAGTCTTCTTTACCGCGCCTATTTTTATTTGGACATCTTTTAATGTTGCCATTTAAGTCAACCTTTATATATCACGCAAAACAGATTATTTATAAAATTCCGGTTTGCTTTATTTTATTGTATCTTTAAATTCTTCATCATAAGCTTTAAGCGCTTCGGTCATAATCTTATCAAGCTCATCACTTATGGCCTTTTTATCGGCAAGCTCTGTGAATATTTGAGGATATCTATCTGAAATATAAGTAAATAGACCGGCCTCATATTTAGCAAGAACATTTATCGGATAATTATCAAGAAAACCTCTGGTTCCGGCATAAAGAATTGTTACCTGTTTTTCCATAGAAAGAGGTTTATATTGTGGCTGCTTTAATATTTCAACAAGCCGCGCCCCTCTTGTAAGCTGTCTTTGTGTAGCTTTATCAAGATCACTTCCAAAAGCAGCAAAAGCTTCAAGTTCACGATACTGGGCAAGATCCAGCCTTAAGCTTCCGGCAACCTGCTTCATGGCTTTGACCTGAGCAGCTCCTCCAACTCGTGATACCGAAAGACCAACATTTATCGCCGGTCTAACACCAGCAAAGAAGAGACTTGGCTCAAGATATATCTGACCGTCAGTAATTGATATAACATTTGTTGGAATATAAGCGGAAACGTCACCTGCCTGAGTTTCAATAATTGGTAAGGCAGTAAGTGAACCTGCACCTAGTTCGTCGTTTAATTTGCATGAACGTTCAAGTAGTCTGGAATGGTTATAAAAAATATCTCCAGGATAAGCTTCTCGTCCGGGCGGACGTCTCAAAAGAAGTGAAACCTGACGATAAGCAGCAGCCTGCTTTGAAAGATCGTCATAAATAATTAATGCATGCTGACCTTTATCACGGAAATATTCCCCCATAGCACAACCTGCATAGGGTGCGACATACTGTAATGTTGCAGGATCGCTTGCGCAAGCTGCTACAACCGTCGTATATTCCATCGCGCCGTGTTTTTCCAGAACGGAAACAACCTGGGCAACTGTCGATTTTTTCTGGCCGCAAGCAACATAAATACAATAAACATTCTGCCCTTTCTGGCTCAGAATAGAATCTATCGCTATAGCAGTTTTTCCAATCTGACGGTCACCAATAATAAGTTCACGCTGACCACGGCCAACCGGAGTCATAGCATCAATTGCTTTAAGCCCTGTCAGCATTGACTCATGAACACTTTTTCTGGCTATAACACCAGGTGCCACCATTTCAACTCTTCTGAACTCTTTAGCATCTATCGGGCCTTTACCATCAATAGGTTCACCAACAGCAGACACAACACGCCCCAGCACCGGCTCACCCACCGGAACCTGAGCAATACGACCTGTACGTTTAACAACATCACCTTCTTTAATATGGGTTACTTCGCCCATAACAGCAACACCCACATTATCTTCTTCAAGGTTCAGCACAAGTCCCAAAATACCACCAGGAAATTCTACCAGCTCCAGAGACATAGCTTTCTCAAGACCGTATACCCTGGCAATACCATCACCAACTGACAAGACAACACCAGTTTCACTCAACTCTACTTTCTTGTCATAATCAGCAATCTGACCTTTAATTATCTGACTTATTTCTTCAGCTCTTAATTCCATTATACACTCTCACCCCTTTTTAAAGATTCTCTCATGTTGAGCAATTGTGTTTTGATGCTACCATCCAAAACAAGATCACCTATTCTGGAAACCACACCACCAATAAGACCGGAATCTACTCTGACATCCAGAACAATATCTTTACCTGTCATTTTTGACAGAGTATTACGGATCTTTTCCACGGTTTCGGATTTAAGTTCTGTAGCCGAAACCAGACTGGCTCTTGCAACGTTTTTAAGTTCATCAGCCAGTTTCTGATAAAATTCGTTAATAGTAATTATAAACCCTATTCGACCTTTATCAAATAACAGAAGAAGGAATGATCTCATTGCTTTCGAAAGTTTCATTTTTTCAATTATAATTTGTAAAACTTTTTTGCGTGCTGCGGCATCATATAGCGGGTTTGTGAGCGCCTGTTCAAGGCCTTTTTCTTTTACAATCATTCTGGTTAACTCATCCAGCTCATTTCTGTAAACTTCAGCATTCCCGTCCTCTTTGCCGATAAGAAGAAGTGCCTTAGCATAACGCCTTGATATAGCTAAATTTTTCACTATGCCACCACCTTCTCTAAATATTCATTTACTAGTAATTCTTGGTCTTTTGCAGTAATTTTACTTTTTATTTTTTCTTCAGCTTTTTCCAAAGCGTTTATAATTACCTCTTCCTGCAACTTTAACCGTGCCTGCTTAAATTCATGCTCAATATTTCTACGGGCCTGCTCCTCTAACTTTGAAACTGAAGCATTTGCAGCATCAAGTATTCTGCCTTTTGCTTCTTCACCCTGCTTTAAATATTCAGCAATTATCTTTTCGGATTCTTTATCAAGCTTGGCTATTTTATCATTACACAATGCCACACTTTTTTCGGTATCTGCTTTTTGTGTTTCCAATTCACTTAACTGTTCTTTTATTCCATTGATTCGGTCGTTAAGAGCGTTTGCCGCTGGTTTTTTCAGCAGAAGAAAAAGCCCGATGGCCAATACCGCAAAATTCATAACACGGTAAGTGTCAGTGTTTACCCAACCAACTGTATGACCACCGCCCTCGCCGCCTCCGGAGGAACAGAGACCAATACCGGCGGAAAAGATCAAAAGAAACGACATAAACAGTACTAACAATGCGCGGCTCTTATTTCTGAAAAAATATATTTTCATTAAGCAGCCCTCCCCAGAATTTTTTGACAAACAGCATCGGCACAAGCATCTACCTCATTCAACAGTGCTTTTCTAACACTTTCAGTATCTTTTACGATTTTTTCACGCATCTGCGATAGGTCTTCCTGTGCTTTTTTGTTTATTTTATCAATTAGTTGTTGTTCTTCATTCTGGGCGACAGACATTAAGGCTTCTTTTTCCTTCTGTCCTTTTAATCTGGCATTTTTAATTCCCAAAGCATAAGATTCGTCTTTTTCCTGGATACTTTTGCCCAGATTATTAATGCTTTGCTCAAGGCCGTTTATTTTATCTTTTCTCTCTATAAGGATTTTGCGTATCGGCCTGTATACAACAATATTCATCGCCCAAACTAGAAAGAGGAAATTGACGATCTGTGGGAGAACAGATAGATTCACATTAATCATATTACAGCCTCCATAACAAACAATTAAACTTTAAACGACCCTTGGAACCAAAATATTTTGCCTTAAAACACAATTTGACACTTAACGAACGTACCTTCTGCATGAACATAATTTACTGCCATATCCGATTCAAAGCGCTGCGGCATTAAAATAATTGCATTGTACGAACGCATTAAGGCGTAAAATCTGATGACTTCCAACAGCCTCAAACTTTATTACACAAAATTTGATTTTCGCCGACTCAGAAAATAATTACAGTATAATATTCATGACTTTTTTATTTTGCCGTCACAACAGTAACTTTTTCTAAGATTGTTAAATCTGGCGCTCTATAACACCGGCGCCAACAACTTGTCAAAGGTTTTTTGTAAATATTTTATACAATATAAATTCAATTTATTTATTTTGATACCTATTTATGATAAACAAAATAATTAATTGAATAAAAATCTTCTCATGCTGATATTCATTAGTATGCCTATGCTTATGAGTGTAATTACTATGGATGAACCGCCATAACTTATGAAAGGTAATGTTACACCAACCACCGGCAACAAACCCAGAGCCATCCCCATATTTACAACTATATGCCACAATAGCATGGCGGTAATCCCAAAAGATAATATGGCCCCAAAATGGTCTCTGCTTCCATATGTGATTTTTAAACACCGCGCAACAAACAAAAAAAATACAAGAAGTAAAAATATGCAGCCGATAAACCCCCATTCTTCTGCAAAAACGGAAAAAATAAAATCAGTTTGCTGTTCAGGCAAAAAAGACAGGGCGCTTTGAGTCCCTTTAAGAAAACCCTTGCCCGTTAACATTCCTGAACCGATTGCAATTTTTGACTGAATTATATGATAACCTGCACCAAGAGGATCATGCTCCGGATTTAAAAAAGTAATAATCCTGTTTTTTTGATAATCTCTTAAAAAGAAGAACCAAACTGTTGGAATGGTAACTACAGCGGTTGTTAAAATAAATACAAATGCTTTCTTATCTACTTTTACAAATACCGACATGGATGCTGCAATTAAGATAATAAGCATGGCTGTTCCAAGATCCGGTTGCAGCACAATTAAAGAGAAAGGGATTATACATAATATTACAGGAACTATTAATTCACTCAGGAACAACCCATTTGTACTTACGATTTTTGAATAATACCTGGCAATAACAAAGATAACGGCTAATTTGGCAAATTCGGACGGCTGAAATGTTACAGGGCCTAATATCAGCCAACGCCTTGATCCTCCTGCCGCTTTCCCGAAAAATAAAACCAGCACGAGAAGTAAAATACAAACCCCGTATATGACAAATGCCCACCTGTCTAAAATTTTATAGTTAAATAAAAAAGAAAAAATCATCAGCACAAAACCTACAATGAACCAGATGATTTGTTTAAAAAAAAGAACGTCCTGGACTGATTTGCCGGCAGTAACAGCACTATATAAAGTCATGATACCTATAAAAGAAAGAACAATGGTAAGACCAAGTAAACCCCAGTCAAAATTTTGAACAAGTCTTCGGTCAATCATTTTATAGCAAATAATCCTTTTATAATTGCAGGTTAGTTTGAGGAAGTTTGGGTTTCTTCATTTACCGGATTCAAATAAGCCTGAACAAGTTCTTTTGCTATAGGTGCAGCAGCACTTGATCCGTGCTCACCATGTTCAACAATCACTGTTATCGCAATTTTAGGATCTGTTTGCGGAGCATAACAAGTAAACCATGCGTGAGGTTTATATAGGTAAGACACCGTTTTTTTATCATAGTTGCTATCTGCTTGCTTTCTTCCTACAACCTGTGCTGTTCCGGTTTTACCACACATTTTAATTCCACCGCCAGGACGTGCCCTGTAGGCAGTACCGTAATTTTCATTAACAGCATCACATAAACCCTGTCTTATAATATCAATTGTTTTCTGACTTGCAGGAATACGGCCTAATTTTTCAGGCTTGCTTTCCATAACAAGTTTACCGTCCGGAGTCATTATCTTTTTTACAACCAACGGCTTGATTCTTTCCCCTCCATTGGCTATTTCGGATATCAGCAACAATACCTGTATAGGAGTGGTAAGATTATAACCCTGCCCGATAACTGCGGAAAGATTCTCCCCACTGGTCCATGCATAACCCAATCTTTTTTTTTTCCATTTAGTAGAAGGAATTAAACCCGTACCCTCCTGTTCCAGATCAATACCTGTCGGGGCACCAAGACCGCAGGCTTTTGCGTACCATTCAAGCTTGTCAATATCAAGCTTTTGCCCGATTTCATAAAAAAATACGTCACAGGATACCGCAAGCGCTTTTACAATATTAGTCCAGCCATGCCCCCCTCTTTTCCAGCACATATAGTTTCGGTTTCCATGCCGTAGATAACCGGGGCAATAACTCAATGTATTGTTGTCGATAATTTTTTCTTCCAAAGCCGCTATAGCAGTTAAAATTTTATATGTTGAGGCAGGAGGATAAGCTCCTTTGATAGCTTTATTTTCTATAGGCCGGTCAGGGTGTGAAATGATATTTTCCCATTCTTCATGTGACATCCCCGATACAAATAAATTAGAATCAAAAGAGGGGCTGCTGGCCATTACCAAAATTTCACCGGAGAAAGGATCCATTGCAACAACTGCACCGGCTCTATCTTTCAGCAGTTCTTCGGCTTTTTTTTGGAGATTTTCATCAATTGTCAGGTAGATATTGCTCCCGGCTTTCGCCTCAACCGTTTTCAAAACCCTTACAACCTGACCAACTGCATTTACCTCAACATGACGTATCCCCCTCTTTCCTGTCAAAAATTTACCAAATGATTTTTCAACTCCAAATTTGCCGATATAATCTCCGGGTTTACTTCCGCTATATTTCTTATCTTTTAGTTCGTTTGCGCTTATCTCGCTTAAGTAACCAATGAGATGTGCAGCTCTATTGGCGTACATATAATGTCTTTTAGGTTTAACATCCACAGAAACTCCCGGCAAGTCGTACTTATGGGCTTCTATAGCAGCAAGAATATCTCTTCCTATGTCCTGTTTCAACAAAAACGGCTTATAGCATGACATGCCTTTTATGCCGTTGATCTGTGCGTTCAATACTTCGATGGGCATATCTGTATATTTTGAAAGTTTATCAATTGTAGCTCCGACAGGCTTAGCGTTACTTAATACAAGATTGAGATTAAAAGAGGGCCTGTTATCAACAAGTAAAACCCCGTTGCGATCGAAAATCAACCCGCGCGAATATTCTATATTTTGCAAACGGATACAGTTGTTCTCTGAAAGTTGTCTATATTCGGGGCCTTCGATAATCTGCAAATAAAAAATACGCAGAAAAAGAAGCGCGAATGCAGCAGTAACAAAATACGTTGCCACCGACAAACGATGCCGAAACCATTTATTATCCGTACTTCTTAAAAAATTGCTCATTGCCTAAAAACCAATTTATATATCAAACCTTACGGCATGAAATATCGTTATAACACTTGTCTGTTTTCAAACATGCCGGAACAGGTATAATGATAAGTTTTTTTAACAAGCATAATAAAAAAATACCCCGTAACAAGAGCCCAGACAAATTGTGTAAATATTTTGCCGGATAAATTTTCGACAAAGAGTAACTCGGGATTAAACATCATAAATGAGCCTACATAAATTATATTTTCAAACAACACTCCTGCTGCAACTACAAAGACCAAAAACATACTGCTTCTAACGTTAAAATAGACCGAGCTCCATCTGATACATATATATAGCCATATGTATACGGTAACATATAAACCAAAAGGACCATTATACAGATTATCCATTATAAAACCTGCTAACAAAATTACAGGAATGCTTTCGCGAAAATTACGGTAAAGACCTAGAAATACAACAACCACTATGAAAAGATCATAAAACCCTCTTAGCATCCCAAAATAACGGGCAACAGTCGTTTGAATGAGGGCCAATATGAGGCATAAGCAGACGTAAAATAAATATTTCATTTATTATTTGTATAACTCTTCGGTGTTTGATTTATCACAACAAGAACCTCTTCCAGTTTATTAAAATCAACATGCGACGTTACTTTTACTTCCTGAAAAAGGCCTGATTTTTTCTTGTTAATATATGAAATATACCCGATAGGAAGTCCTTTAGGGTAAACACCATCCAGTCCGGATGAAATTACAGAATCCCAAATTTTTATCTCATGCCTTCGCAATATATATTTAAAGATACATTGATCCGAAGATGCGCCTTTTATAATTCCGCGTGCCCTGCTCTCCTGCACAACAGCATCCACGGAACTTTCTTGATCTAAAATCAATAAAACCCTGGAATAATGATCAGCAGCATCAATTACCTGACCGACAATACCTTGCGGAGTAATAACAGGGAAACCTATTTTAACACCATTTATTTTGCCTTTATCAATAACTACTGTTCGATACAACATAGAAGGATCAATAGAAATTACTTCGGCAGCGATAGATTCATAAGGTATGCTTTGACGAAAATCAAGTAAGCTGCGAATCCTGATATTGGAAAGTACTGCTTCATGATACTCGTTGTTCTTTTGAATCAGGTACCCCATTTCTTTTTTAAGTCTGTTGTTCTCACGTGCCGTTGACACAAGAAAAAAGTAATTTTCCCAAATATTTTTTGTATAATTAACTGTTTGCGTCAGGACATTCTGCAATGGGGATATTACGATCAACGCTATCCTTCCAAAAGTAGATGGTGGATAACGATGCTTACTGGAAACCGAGAGCACAATGATATTTGCAGTCACAAGTATTATTACACAGACTACTATCATTGTTTTTTTTGAAAACATGAAATTACGATAGTACGATCTTTTTTAGGATTTCGATACTGTCTAATGCTCTTCCTGCACCCATAGCTACCGCTAACAAAGGATCTTCAGCAACACTTATTGGCAAACTCGTCTCTTCTCTTAACAGCTTGTCAAGATTTTTTAACAATGCGCCTCCCCCGGTTAATATAATTCCCCTGTCAACAATATCCGATGCCAGTTCAGGAGGGGTATGTTCCAATGCAATTTTTACCGTCTCAACGATTGCGTCAATTTGTTCTGAAATTGCAAGCCGTATCTCTTCAGAATCAATGGATAATATTTTTGGAATCCCTGAAGCCAGGTCTCTGCCCTTAACCTCGATTGTTTCAATATTTTCTGCATCAGGGTAAGCATTACCAATGGTGGTTTTTATTATTTCAGCCGATCTTTCTCCTATCAGCAGGTTATATTTCCTCTTTATGTATTGGATGATAGAACTATCCATCTTATCACCTGCCACTCTTACTGATCTGCTATAAACAATCCCGGCAAGAGAAATAACTGCGACTTCGGTAGTGCCTCCGCCAATATCTATAATCATGTTGCATATAGGTTCAGAAATAGGCAATCCGGCTCCTATCGCAGCCGCCATCGGCTCTTCAATCAAAAAGACTTCCCGCGCTCCCGCCGATTCCGCGGATTCCCTGACAGCACGTTTTTCAACCTGTGTAATTCCTGAGGGAACAGCAATGATTATCCTTGGCCGGACAAAAGTTCTTCTGTTATGTACTTTCTGAATAAAATGGCGCAGCATCGCCTCGGTAACTTCAAAATCAGCGATAACGCCTTCGCGCATGGGACGAACGGCAACAATATTGCCGGGTGTCCTTCCCAGCATATTTTTTGCCTCCATACCTACAGCAAGAACACGGCTTTTAGTATTATCGTCCTTGTTAACAGCAACTACAGAGGGTTCATTCAGAACAATCCCTTTGCCTTTAACATAAATGAGTGTATTTGCCGTACCAAGATCAATAGCAAGATCACTCGAAAATGCGCCTAAAATTTTGTCTATAAAAAGATTCATATTCCCTCTAAAACGTATTAAAGACTAGTTATATTAATATATTATAAACATACACTTCAGCAACAACTACTTTTGGCGGCTTCTTAATAAAATCATACAACTGAAAGGAACGCATATCTATTTTGGAGTAAGATGTAATTTATTTCATACATTAAACAAACCTGTTTGTGTACAACATTCACGCAGTCAAAGAACACAGGCTCAATCCACTTTGCACAAAATGGAGTATAAATTTATAAAACCTATTTTGACAAACCCAATTATAAACCATATGAACAGCTACCAGAAATTATCTTTAATTACAAGGGTAAATTTACAAAATAATCGGTGCTTTTACAAAGTTAATTCATCTGCTTTATCAACTTATAAACTTTCACATAAACCGGCAAAAGGCTTATAAAAATCCACTGTCTGCCAGATTTGCCATTACGGTATCGTGTAAAACCGGCCTGAAATCTTTAATTTTTAAATTATCCCGCGTAGTATGTATGCGGTTTGTAAGCAATATTGCAATTACAGACTTTTTCAGATCCACCCAGAAAGAAGTACCCGTAAATCCGAGATGGCCGACAGTGTTGTATGAAAAATGTCTTCCGCTGCTCGAATCTTTTAAAGACGGGGTGTCAAAACCAAAAACCCGGTCAGACCCTTTATTGCGGCTCCAAAATATTTTTATAAGTTCTTGATGAATAATCGGGTGTTTGGATAATCCGTAAAATGCTAAAAGCAGTTGAGATAATAATTTGTTAACATCACTTGCAGTGCCGAAAAGACCGGCATGGCCTTCTATTCCTCCCATTGCATAAGCATTTTCATCATGCACAACACCATCTATAAGCATATTACGCCAGGCGCAAAATTCGGTAGCGGCAAATATTTTATTTTTTTTATTTTTGGGCTCTGATTCAAGATCAATAAAAAAAAGATTTTCAAGCCCAAGCGGTTTATATATATTTTCATATATAAAATGATCCAAACGGCATCCCGAAATATATTCAACAACCCATCTTAAAATCATAAACCCAAGATCGCTGTACAAAGTCTTTTCACCTGGCTGGCAAATCAACGGCTCTTTAATAAGCAGCTTTCTTAAAACATTTTGCCTTTCACTTTGCCCGAAATCGGATAGTTTATAATAATATGGACGGTAATCAGGAAACCCAGAATTATGCAAAAGAAGATTTTTGATGCTGATGTCGGCTTTCGGAGTGTTTTTAAACTGAGGAATAATTGATCCAAGCTTATCTTTTACTTCAAGATTTCCTTGCTCGACAAGTTTCATAACAGCAAGTGTTGTGGCAAGAGGTTTTGTAAGAGACGCCAAATCAAAAACAGTATGCTTTGTCATCTTTAGAAGCGATAATTTATTTACAAAACCATATGCTTCAAAAAAAACAACTTTGCCTCTTACCGAAACAATAAGAACCGCACCTGGAAAAACATTTTCTGAAAGGGCGGATATCATGGCATTATTTACTTCTTCCATGCTGCTATCATTGCTTTTGGCCACCTAAAAGAAATTATTTTACTTTCTGTGTCAAGATCAGCTTTTAAGCCAAACGGAATAGTAATATTTTCCTTTCCGTGTCCGGCTTCCAAGCCGGCAAGAACAGGGATATCATACCCTTTAAACAAATCCTGTATTAATTTATACACTTTTTTTACAGGTCCGCACTCTGTAAATGAACCTATTACCAAACCTGCCAAACCGCTAAAACATCCTGCAAGTTTCATATGAGTAAGCATTCTGTCTATTCTGTATAGAGCTTCACCTCTGTCTTCAATAAAAAGAATACAGTCTTTTAAAGAAGGAAAATACGGAGTGCCTGTAAGATGACAAAGTGTTGATAAATTTCCTCCTAATAGAGTTGCCGATACTTTTCCCGGTGTTAAAACAACAGCTCTATTAGTCTTTATCTTGATATCAGATTGTGAAGTCAAGACCGTTAACATAGCACGCACTGTTTTTTGGGTGGCAGTTCCAAGCGTTGTAACCATTGGCCCATGAAAAGAAACTATGCCGCATTTTTTATAAACAGCAGCCAAAAGAGCGCTTATATCACTATAGCCTATTAATGTTTTAGGGTTATTAGAAATAGCTCTGTAATCCAGCAAAGGCAACAGCTTCATTGAACCAAATCCGCCTCTAGCAAAAAATACAGCTTTTATTTTTTTATCTGAAAAAAGATCGTTTATAATTGAAGCACGCTGGTTATCATCACCTGCCAGATATCCTGTCACACTATATATTTCTTCTGGGATACGGACATTAAAGCCCAAAGATTTTAGAACCGAAATACCTTTTTTGAATTTGTCTTTATCAAAAGGACTTGCAGGTGCGGCTATTCCGATTGTATCGCCGGGTTTAAGCATAGAAGGTATTAATAATTTCTTTTTCATAGTTAAAATAGGCATTATCTTTGTTTTTTTATGTACTAGCATCAACATATAAAATTACATTTACAAAAGCAGTGTTTTATAAATTATGATGTATTATTACATAAGGGATTCTGTCATTCAAGCGCAAAAAATACAGGAATTATCTGGAAACATATGATAATGGACTTGTAGCTGATTACACATCTTTGTGGCCGGAAAAATAAAAAAAAAGAGGTTACAACAGAATTGCCTGTAACCTCTTTTTTGTTTGGTAGCGGGGGCTGGATTTGAACCAACGACCTTCGGGTTATGAGCCCGACGAGCTACCAGACTGCTCCACCCCGCAATAATTTTGATCTGATTTAAGAAAACAGCTTATACTTTTAAAGGCTTCTTCTTGCCCGCAAACTGTTGATAGCCTTTTTGCGAGTAAACCTTTATTAGTTAATCAGCTAAAATAAGTCAAGCTGTTTATTACCGATAAACAGCAGAAAGTTTTTTATGCATACTTTGCAGATTATAACATAATGTAACTCTTAGCTATTTTATCGGTAAAAACTATAAAATAAATTATTTGGTTTCATCTTCGTATTTAAATGAAACCTGAACCCGTGCCCTGAATGCGGCTATTTTCCCTTTTTCAATCTTCATATCCAGTTTTGTAATTTCGGCAATCCGTAATTCACGAAGAGATTTTGACGCCCTTTCAACAGCATTTTTTGCTGCATCTTCCCACGATTTTGGGCTTGTTCCGACAAGTTCAATTATTTTGTATACACTCTCAGCCATTTTACCCTCCTTTTTAGTTTACGGTTATTAGTTAATGCTGTTTATGAAACATAAAAGCCAAAAAAGCTTAGTTGCATTAGAAAACCAAAGGCTTAAAATTTAGAGGTTGATCTGGTGTAACAACAAAACAAACGGGCTAATACAGGAAATTTAAATTCTCCTCTTAAATGTAATTAAGGAGACTGTGCATTTATTTAGCAGATTCAGATTGATGGAGTTATTTACATTATGTAAAAATTTATAACCAAAAGGGAAATAAGTCAAATTAAATTTAGTGGCAGTATCTTGCAGATTTAATTTTTCTACTATATAGCGCTTATCAAAATAATGTTCCGATTCAATTTATAATTGTTTAGTTATGGGGCCGCATGCCTTAAACCTGCTTATCGACTTTTTAAAAGTTCATCAATTTTTGATATAAATGCTTCGGGAGACGAGGATAAAGATTTTACGTCATTTTTTAAAAGTATATATTTCGTCTTTCCGGTATGCCCGGAAACAATTTCAAGCCTTGATGCGGAAACCGAAAGTCTTTTGGCAAGATAGTTAATGCACATATTATTTGCTGATCCATCGACCGGAGGAGCTGTAAGTTTTATTTTCAGGGCATCCCCAAAAAGTCCGGCTATCATGTTTTTTGAAGACCGGGGCTGAACATACACCTTAAAAATTAATCCATCAGAACTTTTTTTAAAATAAAGCATTAATAAACGGAATCACTTTTTCTTATTGAATCTATGATGCTGGTTGCAGAAATATTTTCCCTGATTTGAATAAGAGCAATACGTCCACCGTATTTTTCTACAATATCATGCCCGAAAACTTCTTCGGATGAATAATTGCTTCCTTTAGTAAGTACATCAGGGCGCACGGCTTCAAGCAGATTCCCAAGCTTATTAGCAGGAAAAACAATGACATAATCAACACTGTCGAGGGCACTTAATATCCTGACTCTTTCTTTAGCCTTTATTACCGGCCTTCCGTTTCCTTTAAGTTTTTTAACCGAATCATCATCATCAATTGCAACTATCAGGATATCACCTTCTTTTTTTGAAGCTGAAAACAGCTTGATATGACCTGCATGCAAAAGGTCGAAACAGCCGTTTGTTAATACTATTTTTTTACCTTTTTCTTTCAGGTCCAAAAGCAAAGAGGAAAGCTCTGGCAGACTTTTTTGCTTTATCCTGTAGTCATCGGCACAAACAGTCAAAGCTGCCGATAGTTCTTCTTCTGATACTGTAGCTGTTCCTATCTTTCCTACGACAATTCCGGCAGCAGTATTTGCAATTGAGGCTCCAACCTTAAACGGTGTGCCAAATGCCGTACAAAGTCCTAGTATGGCCACAACCGTATCGCCGGCTCCCGAAACATCAAATACCTGCCTTGCTTTTGCTTTAATTTTATATGGCCTTTTGCCTTTTTCAAAAAGAACCATCCCGTCTTTGCCGCAGGTAATAAGAACATTTGCGACACCGGTGCTTTCAATAATTTTTTCGCCCGCTTTTAGCAGGGATGAATTATTTTTTATTTCTATTCCTGAAGCAAGGGCAGCCTCTTTCATATTGGGAGTAATCAGGGTAACACCGAAGTACTTAGAATAATCAAGGCCTTTGGGATCTGTTATCGTCACTCTACCATATTTTTTTGCTGTCTTCACTATCTTTGATATCAATTTCTTACTGATCAAACCTTTGCCGTAATCGGAAATAATTACTACATCTGCTTCCTGGATTTTATTTTCAATAAAATGTATAATTTTATCAAAAGTATCATTTGAAATTGTTTTTATTGTTTCCCTGTCAATTCTTAAGACATGTTGATTTCCAGCAATAATCCTTGTCTTTCGCGTTGTAGGCCGCCCTGGCTCCTGAATAATTCCCTGTACGTCAACTCCAAGAGCAGCAAACTTCTTAATCAGCACATTTCCGCTTCTGTCGGCTCCAATAACACCGGCAGCAAAAACTTTGGCTCCAAGCGCAACAAGATTATTTATTACATTTCCTGAACCCCCCAGAGTTGAATCTTCTTTATTCACAGCTATTACCGGAACCGGAGCTTCGGGCGAAATTCTGTCAACATCACCCCACAGGTATTCGTCAATCATCAGATCGCCGATTACAAATATTTTACAATCTTTAAATTTTGAAATATCAATATCCATATTAAATACCCGCCAAAGCTTTTTTTATGACATCAATAACAAAATCGGGCGGCCTGACAATTTTTCTGTTCTTATTAACAAAGGCATGCTTTGAAGCTCCTGTGGCCAGTACTATCTTTTCTTCTTCATCTAATATACGATAAGTAAATTTCATACCGCCTTTAAAGCTTGCATCAAGAGTTGTTTCAATTACAAGAACATCATCATATTTAGCAGGAAATAAAAATTTGCATTGCACTTCGGATAAGGGCATGAAATATCCTTTTTCTTCTATAGTCTTATATGTCAATCCAAGGTTTCTGAACATTTCCCCACGCCCCATTTCAAACCAGCGCAAGTAGTTTGCATTATATGCATATCCCATGTTGTCGGTATCGCCGTAAATAACTCTATATTTAATCCTGCTTTGTAGCATTAGACGCCTTCTTTAAATTTAAAGAATAGTAGTATAGTATTAACCCCTCAGATACCCGTCTTCTAAAATTTTTTTAAGCTCTTCATAATTATATGTTATGGGAAGTTCGGGAAATTCGCTTTTAAAATTTTCCGGAGGCCTGAAAAGGATACCTTTATCTGCTTCTTTAAGCATGGCAATATCGTTATAGGAGTCCCCAACAGCTATGATATTGTAATTGAGGCTTTTCAACGCAATTACCGCTTTTTTCTTGCCGTCTTTCTGGCGCAAATTATAACCTTCAATCGATGCGTCCGGCCCTATAGTAAGAGAATTGCAAAAAAGCGTGGGCCACCCAAGCTTTTTCATCAATGGCCCTGCAAACTGAACAAAGGTATCCGAAACAATAATTACCTGCACAACGGATCTGAGCCAGTAAAGAAACTCACAAGCTCCCTCAAGAGGGTTTATCAGTTCAATAACTTTTTGTATATCCGTTATAGTAAGATGTTCTCTTTCTAATATTTCCAGCCGTCTTTTCATCAGAACATCATAATCGGATATATCCCTGGTAGTAAGCTTTAGTTCTTCAATTCCTGTTTTTTGTGCTACATTAATCCATATTTCAGGAACAAACACTCCTTCAAGGTCACAACATACAATTTGCATAAATCACCTAATGTTTATCTAATTTTCTTATTTTCGGTCAGCCTGCCATGCTCCGTTTTGAATATGGCTGATACATTATTTTACAGCAAAACAAATAATTAATTAATCTTCGTAGCTGTCATCCTCTATCCTGATAAGCACAGGTTTTGAACTTACAACATCAAGTTTTGATATTTCGCCAAGAGCCTTTTTGACATCTTCTTCTTTACAAAGATGCGTAAACATAACAATTGGTACCGAACCGTTTGTTTTACGCCCTTTCTGATGAACCGATTTCAAGCTGATCCCGTATTTACCTAAAATTCCGGATATTTTTGAAAGAACTCCGGGCCTGTCTACAGAAGAAAATCTGAAATAGTATTGAGTAGATATTTCATCAACAGGCAAAATTGGAATACTTCGGATATTTGCAATCTGGCAGGAAAGCAAAGGAACTCTTCCAACCGAACCGCATAAAATATTTCTGGCAAGATCGGCCGTATCGCTTATGACAGCGCTGGCGGTAGGCATCATGCCGGCACCTCTTCCATAAAGCAGAATATCTTCGACAGCGTCTCCTGTAATAGTAATTGCATTAAGCGAACCATTTACATTGGAAAGCATATTATTAAAAGGTATCATTGTCGGATGTACCCTTGCCTCAACAGAATTTCCCATATACTTACTTATTGCAAGAAGCTTAATCCTGTACCCAAACTGCCCGGCAAACTCAATATCAAGAGGAGTAATCTTTGAAATACCTTCAACATAAACATCTTTTAAATTAATCTCCATACCATAGGCGATTGAATTCATTATAGCCAGTTTATGTGCCGTATCAAAACCTTCGACATCCAATGTGGGATCAGCTTCGGCAAAGCCTTTTTCCTGGGCTTTAGACAGGGATGCTTCGAAAGTACTTCCATCATCAGTTATTTTCGAAAGAATATAATTGCAGGTTCCGTTTAATATTCCTGTCATGGAGCTAATCTGGTTGCCGATAAGCGATTCTCTTATGGATTTTATGACAGGCATACAGCCACCAACACTTGCTTCATATGCGATATCAACACCTTTTGCAGCAGCAGCTTTAAATATCTCATTTCCTGAAGATGCAAGAAGAGCTTTGTTTGCTGTAACAATATGTTTTTTGTTATCTATTGCTCTAAAAATCATATCTTTTGCTATCTTCTCGCCACCGATCAATTCTATAATTATATCTATTTCAGGATCATCGACAACTTTTAAAGCATCGCTTACAAATACGCCTTCAGCAAACTTTATGCCCCTGTCTCTGGTTGTATCCACATCTGCAATATGCTTCAATTCCAGTTCAGCTCCTATTCTGGAACTGATCAGATCTTTTTTCTCAAGCAGTATTTTGGCAACGCCTGTTCCAACTGTTCCGCAACCAAGCAAACCTATATTGATTTTTCTCATAAATTTACAAAACCTTTCTCAAACCCCTGACAGCCTGGTTGATACGCATTGCATTTTCAATAAGTGCAAAGCGGACATAGTCATCCCCATATTCCCCAAAACCGAGACCGGGCGAAACGGCAACCTGTGCTTCCTTTATTATAAACTTTGAAAATTCCACTGAACCCATCTTTATATATTTGTCCGGAATTTTAGCCCACACAAACATTGTTCCCTTCGGGCTTTTAACATTCCAGCCTATTCGGTTAAGGCCGGTTATAAGGGCATCTCTGCGCTCTTTGTAGGTATTGCATATATCTTTCACACAATCCTGCGGACCATTTAAAGCAATAATGGACGCTATCTGAATCGGCTGAAAAACACCATAATCAAGATAGCTTTTAATTCTCCTTAATGCGGCAACAATTTCAGGATTTCCTGCACAAAAACCGACTCTCCATCCTGGCATGTTATAGCTTTTTGAAAGAGAAAAAAATTCAACCCCAACATCCTTTGCCCCTTTAACCTGTAGAAAACTTGGGGCAACGTAATCGTCAAATATAATATCTGCATAAGCAAAGTCATGAATAACCATTATATTATGTTCTTTTGCATAATCGACAATTTTTTCAAAAAAATCTATATTTACAACCTCGGTTGTCGGATTATGAGGATAGCTCATTATCAAAACTTTAGGCTTGGGCCATGTCTGCCGGGTGGCATCAATAAGATTTTCAAAAAAATCGCAATCCGGCCCCACCGGTATTCCGCGAACTTCTCCTCCTGCTATAATTGCGGAATACGGATGAATAGGATAAGTCGGGGTTGGAGTCAAGACCACATCTCCGGGACTTATAGTAACAAGAATAAGATGGGATAAACCTTCTTTTACCCCTATTGTGACAATCGCCTCATTATCCGGATCAATATCAACATCAAACCGGCGCTTATACCAGCTTGCTATTGCCATTCTCAGCTTGGTTATACCCATTGAAGCGGAATACCGGTGATTATGCGGCTTTTGGGCAGCTTCAACAAGTTTGTCAATAATATGCTGGGGAGCCCCAAGATCGGGGTTTCCCATACCAAGATCTATTATATCTTCTCCCGCATGCCTGGCATCCATTTTTATTTTATTAACAGTTGCAAACACATACGGAGGTAAACGATCCAGCCTGGCAAACTTATTCATAATAAAGCCTCATCCTGATAAAATTAAATTCTGTAATCCGCCACATATATTATATCCTTCAATTTGTATGCATAATTACAATATATAGCATTTTATGTCAAAAAAATTGTTTTGACTTTTTAATGGAATACGTTTAATTTCATATTGATTTCAACTAATAAGTCATAAAGACTTTCCCTAATCTGCTTATAAACGGCATCTTATTTTCCTTATAGTAAATAGCTGCTTTTTTTAGATTAATTTTATAAATATAACGGATTCTATTTTAATGAATTGGAATATGACATGACAAAACCTCTAACCTATGCTGATTCGGGTGTTGATATAGACAAGGCGAACAGGCTGATTGAATCTATAAAAGAAATCGCAAAAAAAACAAACAGACCGGGAGTTATCGGTGAAATTGGCGGATTTGGCGGCATGTTTTCTTTAAATACTAATAATTTTCAAAAACCTGTTCTGGTGAGTTCTACCGACGGTGTCGGGACAAAACTTAAAGTGGCTTTTATGGCGGGCAAACATGATACCATCGGTATCGATCTTGTCGCAATGAGTGTTAATGATATCATAGTTCAAGGAGCTGAACCATTATTCTTTCTTGATTATTTTGCAACCGGAGAAATAGATTCCCAAATAGCTATTGACGTTATCAAAGGTGTTGCCGAAGGTTGCAAGCAGTCTAAGTGCGCACTTTTAGGTGGCGAAACGGCTGAAATGCCTGGATTTTATAATAAAAACGAATATGATCTTGCAGGATTTGCCGTTGGACTTGTTGATTACGGCAAAATTATAGATTGCTCAGATATCCGTATGGGTCATAAACTCATAGGCATCACTTCAAGCGGTCTTCACAGCAACGGATATTCGCTTGCCCGAAAAATTTGCTTTGATGTTCTAAATCTTAAAATTGATTCCTATGTTTCAGAGCTTGGTAAAACTATTGGAGAAGAGCTTCTTACCCCAACAAGAATATATTCTGCAATGATTCTAAGCTTGATTAGGGACCTTCCGATTCACGGCCTTGCTCACATAACCGGCGGGGGAATATCTGAAAACATTGTACGCATAATACCCGAAACGTGCATGATTAAAATCATAAAGGACAGCTGGGATATACCTCCAATTTTTAATTTTCTTAAAGAAGCCGGGAAAGTCTCCGAAGCAGAAATGATGAGAACTTTCAATAACGGTATAGGCATGGTTGCAATAGTACCTGAAAAATCTGTGGATGAAATTATGGATCGTTTGGCCGGTTTTAATGAAAAGATATTTCTGATAGGTGAAATTGCGGAAAGAAAAGACTCTCAGGAAAAAATAAAGTGGGTTTGAGCAGGTATCTTTTTTCATGATTATTCTCGGCATTGAATCTTCCTGTGACGAAACTGCCGCTTCCGTTGTTTCAGATGGGAACAAAATACTATCCACTATTGTATCATCACAAGCCAAAATTCATTCTCCTTATGGAGGTGTTGTTCCCGAATTGGCATCCAGAAAGCATATGGAAGCTATAGTTCCGGTTGTCAGAGAAGCAATAAACACTGCCGGTATCAAACCCGGACAAATTAACGCAATAGCCGTTACGCAAGGTCCGGGGCTTATAGGTTCACTACTCGTTGGCTTTTCATTTGCAAAATCCTATGCCTTTGCACTAAACATCCCATGGACAGGTGTAAACCATCTCAAAGGACATATTAACTCCGTTTTTCTTGAACCCGATCCCCCCCCTTTTCCATTCATATCGCTTCTTGCATCAGGCGGCCATACAGGAATTTATATTGTAAACTCTCACACCGATATCGAGCTTTTGGGACAAACCCGTGATGATGCCGCAGGAGAAGCATTTGATAAGGTAGCAAAAATGCTTGGCCTGGGATATCCTGGTGGAAGCATTATAGGAGAGCTTGCCCAAAAAGGCGATTCTTCAAAAATACAGTTTCCGAGAGCTTATCTGGATAAATCCGCTTTTGATTTCAGCTTCAGCGGCGTGAAAACTTCTGTCAACCGCTTTATAAAAATTAATTTATGCCGATATACACAAATGATACCCGATATAGCTGCCGGATTCCAGGAAGCTGTTGTTGAAGTTTTATCTTATAAACTTCTAAATGCCGCTGTTTTAAAAAAATGTGAACATGTTTCAATTGTAGGCGGTGTTGCAGCGAACCAAAGATTACGTGAAAAAGTAGAACATGACGCTATCTCTTCAGGAATAAAAGTACACATACCTTCTGTTGATCTTTGCGGAGATAATGCCGCTATGATAGCTGCAACAGGTTACCACAGCCTTATAAAAGGCGAAGTATACGATTTGAATCAGGATGTTTTTTCACGTGTAATATAGAAGCAGTAAGGCAATTTTATGCTTGCGTTATGGCAAAACAAAATATATAGAACATACTTAAATAATTAACTTTAATGGGGGTATTGCAACAGATAGCCGAATAAAAAAACGGGGGTGAAACACATGGAATGGTACTACAGCAAAGGCAAAGAGCCGGTCGGACCAGTAAGTGAAGCAGAATTTCAATCTCTAGTAAGTTCGGAAACAATAAATAGTAATACATTGGTTTGGAACCAAAGCATGGCTGATTGGCAAAAGTATAAAAAAGTCAAAACTGCTTCCAATCTTCCCCCCACCCCTGCTCCTGCCGATGCTCCAATCATGCAAAAATGCTCCGAGTGCGGCAAATCATTTTCAAAAGATGACCTGATTCAATATGAAGGATTTAATGTCTGCGCAAACTGCAAACCTTTGTTTGTTAAAAAAATTAAAGAAGGGGTAGCTACAGGGGATTTCCGTTATGGCGGGTTTTGGATCAGATATGGTGCAAAGTTTATTGACGGTCTCATTTTGATAATACCTTATTTCCTAATCATCTTTTTTATGATGAAGTATTTAATTCCCAAAGGCAGCCCAAAAGATCCTCTTCTTATTTTGACAACTACTGCAGGGCCATTACTTCTAGTCTTATTTTCTGTTGCTTATAATACCTGGTTTATCGGGAAATATGCAGCAACACCCGGAAAAATGGCGTGCGGCTTAAAGGTAATTACTTCAGATAATGAGAAAGTTACCTACACAAGGGCATTAGGCAGATATTTTGCTGAAATGCTAAGCTGGGCCATTTTGCTTATTGGATATCTTATGGCTGCTTTTGACTCAAAAAAAAGAAGCCTTCATGACAGAATGTGCAATACTCTTGTGATAAGAAAATAAATTACAGAGAATATAATGATAGCTTGCATTAAATGCCAAGGCCCGATAGGTGCTAACCGTATTAACACAGATAATTATCTTCCCTGTCCGAACTGCGGCTCTAAAATACGCATCAACGTTTTTCCGGCTTATATAAGAAAAGCACCAAAAGCTGAGACCGGACAGATACTTATTATTGATGATGATGCATCCTGTTTTTATCATCCATCGAAAAAAGCTGTGATACCCTGTTCCTCATGCGGAAGATTCTTATGTTCCTTATGTGATGTTGAAATGAACGGAGAACATATCTGTTTTTCCTGTATCGCAAACAAAAAAAGCAAAGGTGAGCTAAAAGACTTAGAAACACACAGAACACTTTATGACAGCGTTGCAATAAGGATGGCAGTTCTTCCTCTGCTTTTCTTTTTATGGGCAACCATTATCACAGCACCAATTTCTATTTATATTGTATTTAAGTACTGGAAAAAACCTTCAAGTATTATCGAAAGAAGCAAAGTCCGGTTTATCGCGGCTTTTTGTATTGCAGCCGTCCAAATCGGAGGCTGGTCATTTTATTTCCACGAACTATTAAATAAATAATCAATTTTCAGTTTATTGTTACTGGAGGGGCATGCAAATAAATGAAAAAAAGTACCGCCGTCTTCCTGGCAAAAGAAGACGGATTATGGGAAAAGACACTCTGTGGGCCGGATCTGACCATTTACTTTCTATCGAATCAAGCGGTGTATCCGAAAACTATAAGCGCTTCTATTACAATGACATCAAATCAATAACTATTGCCAAAACACCAAAAATTTATATTATAACAATGATTTTAGGCTTGGCTATAATATTAATAACAATATTTGCTCTGTACCTTTTAGGTGCGTTTTCTAAAACATCTTCTGCATTTTCCTTATTGGCACCAGTTGGAATCTTCTTTTTACTCATTGATATTGTAGTTCTTTTCTATTTTATTATAAATATATTTTATGGCACTTCCCGTGAATGCTGGATTGAGACATACACACAAAGGGAAAAGCTTGCTTCTGTAAACAGAGAAAGGGTTGTAAATAAATTCATTGAAACGATAAAACCCCTTATTGAAAAAGAACAGGGCCTTTTATCTATAGAAACACTACAAAATATTAACCACTATTCCAATATCGATATAGATAAACCACTAACATGAAAAACATAAAAGCAACTACTTCCAAAGAACTCTAAAATTGTAAACTGAGTTGTTCTTTACTTTGAAATTAATCAAGTTCATACAGGTTCATATATAATGGATATCTCCCGCAGGCGATGTTTTAATCACAGATCGCGTGAAGCTGCCGCACAATGCCTGGAATGCGGTAGATATTTCTGCAGAGAGTGCGTTACCGAGCATGAGGGCAAAGTAATATGCTCAGGTTGCATAATAAATCTGACCTTAAGCACCGAAAAAGGAAAAAAACGTTTCAGGTTCTTTGGCATGCTGTTACTTTTTTTTGGCAGCTTGTTTTTTCTCTGGCTTGTTTTTTATTACCTGGGAGTATCACTGCTTAAGATTCCTTCGTCATTTCATGAAGGAACAATATGGAAAAATCTTTGGTAAACATCTTATGAAGAAGCCTTTTTATGGCGATAATACTACAGCGCCGGGAATTATAGAAGAAGCTGTTCATCTGCTGCGCCTTGATCCCTTTAGATTATTGCTTCCGTATTATATCGGCGGCATACCATTTATGCTCGGCCTCCTTTATTTCTGGAGTGACATGAGCAAAAATCCTTTTGCAAAAGACTACTGTTCGGCAGCTTCATTGGGCATAGCAGTCCTTTTTGTCTGGATGAAGTGCTGGCATTCCGTTTTCGCCGTAAAGATATATGAAAGCCTTGGCAGGTTTGAACCAATACGCTGGTCATTTTTAAAAATCATCCGCATTGTTACTGTACAAACAATAATACAGCCATCGGCCATTTTAATGTTTCCGGTTGCGCTTCTTATTACACTGCCATATCCATGGGTATATGCTTTTTACCAAAATGTTTTGGCATTAGATTACTCAAAAGCGAAAACCATAAAAGAAATTATCAAAGATACCGGAGAACTTACAAAATATAATCCCAGACAAAATATTTTTGTAATTCTTATACTATTTCTTTTTCAGTTATTTATACTGTTAAATATAGCTATCGCCATATATATTTTGCCATATCTTATAAAAATGTTATCAGGAATTGAAACAGCCGCAACAATGGGAGGCTACAGCTATGTAAACAGCACTTTTCTTATAACTGTTGTTTGTCTTACATATTTGTGTGTAGATCCTTTAAAAAAGACAATCTATGTCCTTCGTGGATTTTACGGTGAATCGATAAAATCCGGAAAAGACCTAATAGCAGTCCTTAACATAATAAAATCAGACATTAAAAAAGCAACTCTTTTGGCATGTTTTATAATACTTCAAATCATAGTTTCTGCCAGTATTTCCCATGCAACTCAAATTCCGGCTAAAAAATTTAATATAAGCCCTGTTTCAAATATTGCGCCGGAAGAATTAAATTCTTCTATACAGAAAGTTTTAAGCCGGAAAGAATTTGTATGGAAGCTTACAAGGGATAAAAAAAACGAAGATACCAGACCCGGTATCTTCGACTCATTTTTCAAATGGCTAAAACCTTACTGGGATGATTTTACAGATACTCTTAAAAAATGGTTTGATGCTCTAGTAAAATGGCTTAAAAACATTATGCCGGATTCAAAAATAAAATTTGACCATGAGAAAAAATCCCATAGCAGTACAACTCTCATCATTTTGTATGCATTGCTTGCCATTGCGCTGATTCTTTCAATTATTTATCTTATAAAAATAAAATTAAAGCGCCGCAAAAACAGCCCTGAGCCTGAAACAACTCCTGTTATTGTTTTAGATGTATCAGATGAAACCATTCGTGCAGATGCTCTTTCTACAAACCAATGGCTTGAAATGGCAAAAGAATTTTTGGAAAAAGGAGAATTTCGTTTAGCGATTCGGGCCTTTTACTTAAGCACACTTTCATCTCTTTCCGAACATAGCTTTATTTCAATCGCCAAATATAAATCAAACAAAGAATATGAATACGAGCTTGCAAGACGCGCTCATGAAAATAAAGAAATGGTTCTGGAATTTAAAGAAACAGTAAATTATATCGATAAAATCTGGTATGGCATGGTTCCTGTTAAGATAGAAGATATTGATAAATTTTGTGAAATACAAAAAAGGATAATTGCTTTTGCGAAATAACAAACTGTCTTTTATATTCTTTGTTATTATCATCTCTGTTCTTATTTTTGGAATATTCAGGTTGTTTGCTGTAAGATTTGAGTCCGGCGATATTTATCCTGTTTACTCCACATTAAGATCCGATCCATTAGGCTGCATGGCCTTTCACGACTCTTTATTAAATTTGAAATCTTTAACAGTTAAAAGAAATTATACTCCAATAATAAATACAAAACCCAATAATAATTCCGTTTTATTTTATTTAGGGATGCATCCTTCTTCCCTATACGGTATGCCAAAATCACACTTTGAAGCTCTAAACAGGTTTGTATTATCCGGTGGGCATTTAGTTATAAGTCTTAAACCGGTAAATAAAAACTTTGTTATTGATAATATTAAAAAGCAAAAAAAAGAAGTCGAAGATGAAAAAGATAATTTAAAACCATGTAATGTGGTTTCCCTTTTAAATAAATGGGGTTTTGAATATGACACTATAACTTCAAATGATAAAGACAACAAGAAAACCCCAAACCAAAACAACCTTATTTCACATAGTCCTTATGGAAGTGTTTCATGGCACTCGAAACTTTTTTTAACTAAACTTTCCAAAGAATGGGATATTATTGCAACAGTAGAGGATGACCCTGTAATTATCGAAAGAAAATACGGAAACGGGTCAATAATAATATGTACTGATACTTATTTTATCAGTAATGAAGGACTCAGAAATGAAAGTACACCGGCGCTATTAACATTTATGATCGGTAAAAACAGCAATATCATCTTTGATGAAGCCCATTTGGGAATTCAAAAAAATCCCGGGATCACATCTTTGATATTAAAATATAATCTTTACGGCCCGGTAATCGCTATATTTATTTTTGCTATATTATTTATCCGGAAAAATTCTTCCCATTTTTTGCCGCCTTTTGACACTGTAAAAGCACCCCAGGTCTCTGCAAGGGATCAATCTTCAGGTTTAATAAGCCTGCTTAAGCGAAATATTAATAAAGATAAATTATTAAACATTTGCATTAACGAATGGGAAAAATCTTTTGCTTCAGGCCATAACTCTTCAAAACATAATATGGAGTTATTAAAAAAAATAAAACAAACGGTTCAAACAAAAGAAGATGGTACAAAACCGTCTATCGAGCCGGTTGAAGGATATCGCAAAATATTTAAACTACTATCGGAAGGGAAAAACAGATGAATGCCGACACTGATAAACTTGCAAAAGTGCTTGAGCTTATAAGACAAGAAGTTTCCAAAGTCATTATAGGTCAGAACCATGTGATTGATAAGTCCCTGATAGCAATTTTTACAGGCAACCATGTGCTTATAGAAGGAGTTCCGGGTATTGCAAAAACTCTTCTTGTCAGAACATTAGCCTTTGTCCTTGGTTGCGATTTTTCAAGAATACAATTTACGCCCGATTTAATGCCAAGTGATATTACAGGAACAAATGTATTCAATATCAAAGACAGCTCTTTTTCTCTGATTAAAGGCCCTGTGTTTACCACATTTCTGCTTGCGGACGAAATCAACCGCGCACCGGCCAAAACCCAGTCAGCGCTACTTCAGGCCATGCAGGAAAAATCTGTAACCATTGATAATGATACTTACCACCTTTCTCCATATTTTACAGTATTTGCTACGCAAAACCCGATTGAATATGAAGGCACATATCCATTACCTGAAGCTCAAAAAGACAGGTTTCTCTTTAAAATAACAATGGATTATCCGGATCGTGACGAAGAATTGATTTTAGCAAAAAAAATGCTTGGAAATGATTCTCCTGAAGAAATACTTGCAGCAGGGGCTGTTAAACAAATACTTACGCCCAAATTGCTTGATAAGCTCCGGCAACTTTTAACCGGTATAATTATTCGTGAAGAACTAATCGATTACATTGTTGAGATAGTAAGAAGCACTCGAACAAACCAGTCAATAATGATAGGTGCCGGGCCCAGAGCCACCCAGGCCCTGATTCAGGCATGCAGGGCATTTGCTGCAATAAATGGAAGGGATTTTGTAACTCCTGACGATATAAAATATCTGGCTGTACCGGCTCTTGAACACCGGATAATTTTAAGGCCTGAATATGAAATAGAAGGACTGACCATACAGGAAGTAATTAATACAATATTACAGGATATTGCTGTGCCGAGATGAACCTGATTCCAACCAGCAGACTTCTATTTTTATTTGCAGTTATATGTATTCCATTTACAATACTTGCATCTGTGATTTCCTCAGCAGCAATACTCTCCTATGCAATTATCTTTGTTTTTGTTTTGGCTGCTACTGTTGACGCCTTTTTATCTGTTCGTTCATTTGATGGTATCCGGATAGAATGCAATGAATTGGTCAGAATATCTGTGGGCAGGTCTTCTGCAATTAAAATTATAATTAAAAATGATGCACCACAAAATGGGCCAATCAGATTAGGGCTTTTGTTTCCGGATCAATTATTTTCAGAAAATCAGGATATCTTTTTCAATCTTTCTTCCAAAGAAATTAGCAGCGCTATAGCATGGCCTGTTAAGGGTTTAAAAAAAGGGCAATATCTGTTAAATAAATGCTATCTTGAGAAAAAATCTCTTGCAGGCCTGTGGGCAAAACGCACGACCTTTCCTATTTACTGCGAGATAAGAGTTTATCCTGATCTTTTTTCAGAAAACAAACTTCTTGCAGCATTATCCGCAGATAAAAGCATGGGAGCACACGCAAGAAGGCAAATCGGAAAAGGCCGTGAATTTGAAAAACTAAGAGACTATAATCCCGGAGACAGTTATGAAGATATCCACTGGAAAGCAACAGCAAAACGTAGCTTGCCGGTCACAAAAGTCTTTCAGGTGGAACGAACCCAGGATATCTATGTCATGATTGATGCATCCAGGATGAGCGCACGAAATGCCCATATTTTTAACAATGGTCTGCTTGGAAAAGAAAGAAGATCTGCTGATAATAATAGTAGCATATTTCCGCAGGAAACGATTTTAGACAGATACATTACAGCAGCCTTGATGATCGGGAAAACTGCTGAAAAGCACGGCGACAATTATGGGATAGTACTTTTTTCAGATCGGGTCAGCCTTTTTATAAAAGCAAAAAGTGGGAAGGCTCATTATAGTATATGCAGAGATTCTCTTTATAATGCCGATCCGAACCGTGTAACTCCTGATTTTCGTGAATTATTTACGTTTGCCGGTACACGGATAAGAAAAAGAGCTTTAATGATTATTTTAACAAGCCTTGATGACCCTGTTATGTCTGAAGACTTTATAAAACACATCCACATATTAAGCAGGTATCATTTAATTATGGCAAATATGATAAAACCGGCCGCCGCTAATTCAATTTTTTCATCTTCCGATATTATGTCTATAAACTCTGTTTATCAGGATCTGGGAGGCCATATCGTGTGGAACCGGTTAAGGGAGCTGAATGTTTCCCTTGCAAGACAGGGGGCCGATTTTTTTCTTCTGGAAAGTCGCAGATTGTGCTCGCAATTGATCTCAAATTATATCAATATCAAGCAAAGACAAATATTATGATCATTGATTTGAACAATTTTATCAAAGAAGAACAGCCTTTCTGGTCCGAACTGGAAGAAAAACTGGAAAATCTGGATAAAGATGCAGGGTTTTCTTTTGATCTGTCAGGGGTTAAAAGATTTCATTATTTGTATCAGCGCGCATCTTCCGATCTTGCCAAAATAATGAACTTTTCAGCAGAGCAGGATATTAAAGTCTATCTTGAATCACTTGTCGCAAGAGCATACTCCGAGATTAATGAAAGCAGGAAAAATACTGAAAAATTTAATTTCTTAAAATGGTTGTTTAAAACTTTTCCGCAAACATTTCGCAAACAGATAGCAGCATTTTGGATATCTCTTGCAATAATTTCTGCCGGGTGCATCTTCGGTATTGCGGCAATTGCATTTGATACAGACTCAAAAGAAATTCTCATGCCGTTTTCCAATCTTATGATTGATCCTTCCGAACGTGTGGCAAAAGAAGAAAGCGCCAAAGAAGACCGGATGGCGGGACATAAATCATATTTTTCAGCACATCTGATGACTAATAATATCAGGGTTTCAATTTTCGCGATGGGACTTGGCATAACATGGGGAGTTGGAACAATTCTTGTTCTTTTTGTGAATGGAACTATGCTGGGAGCTGTAATTGCAGACTATGTTCTGGCTGGAAAAACCAAATTTTTATTAGGCTGGCTTTTACCGCACGGTTCTGTGGAGATTCCTGCCATTCTTATCGCAGCACAAGCAGGACTTGTTATTGCAGGAGCTTTAATCGGATGGGGAAAACCTATATCATTGCGGCAACGTTTAAGAGAAATTTCTTCTGATATTGTAACCTTAATCGGAGGAGTATCGGTAATGCTTATCTGGGCCGGCATTATTGAGGCTTTTCTTTCCCAATATCACGAACCGGTTATTTCTTACGAATTAAAAATCGCATTTGGCATAGTTGAGCTGGTTCTCTTGATATTATTTCTTTCATTTTCAGGAAGACAAAATTTTAAAAAATCGACTTTATGAACGAAAAAAAAACAAACACATTAAGAATTGTAACTCCGGAAGGCGTGGTATTTTCTCTGCTTCTGGCCGGGCCTGTCACACGTTTTCTTGCCTGGCTGATTGATTTGTTTTGTATTATGTTAATCGCCAAAGTTGCAACAACTGTATTAAGCGCTTTTTTTATATTCAGTGCTGATTTGAAAACAGCAGCCATTATGCTTTCTTACTTCGTTATTTCAATCGGGTATTCGATACTTCTTGAATGGTACTTAAACGGACAAACACTTGGAAAAAGGCTTTTCAAATTAAGAGTTATGGATGTTAACGGCCTGCGTCTTAAACCAGGCCAGATTATCATCAGGAATCTGCTCCGCTTTGTAGATGCACTACCCGCTCTTTACATGGTCGGAGGGCTTTCGGTTCTTATATCAAAACAAGCTCAAAGACTGGGAGATATAGCAGCCAATACTATTGTTATTCGCTCATATGAACCCCAGAAACCCGACTTTGCACAAATCTTTTCGGATAAATATAATTCTTTCAGAAATTACCCGCATATCGGAGCAAGGCTTCGCCAGAACACAAGCCAGGTGGAAGCCGATATAGGTCTTCAGGCTCTTTTAAGACGCGAAGCGATGGATCCGGTTGCAAGAGTTGAACTCTTTACACAAATTGGGTACCATTTCAAAACTATAGCTAAATTTCCCCAGGAAGCAACAGACGGTTTATCGGATGAACAATATACAAGAAATGCGGTAGATATACTTTTTCGCTATGATGGTTGAGATTTTATACCTGATTTTATCCGGGTATATCGAGTTTATTAAATCCTCACTTATCCACAAATTCTACTACAACATTTTGGATATTAGGGATATTGTCTATATTAAAGGCGGTTTCGAATCTTCCGGCTTTGCCATGCTGAAAAGATCTTTGATCATTAACAGTGGCTTCTACATACCCTACTACTTGATCTTTACTATCTTTTAAATATATTATTACATATCCTTTTACAGGATGATGACTTAAGTTTTTTATCTTTCCGGAAACAAGTACATTACTACCGTTATCTTGCAATTCGGCAATAAGATCTTCCACTTCAAAAACAGGAGCGGAAAAAGTAAAAGTATTCTTCCGTATATTGCTTCCCCCAAAAGCACTTACGCCAAAAGCAAGGACTAAGATAAGAGAAACCGTAACAAGAAGTTTTATTCTCATGGGTTCACCTGTAAAGTTTATAACATTATATTTTTATAATGAGAACCGGTTGTTTGCTGCCGATCAAATCCAAAAAATCTAATAATTAAACATCAGTTACATATTCTTTATTATAGGTTTGTGCAAAAAATGTCAACCTGTTACTTTATGAAATATACCATATGAATATATCGGCACAAGCTTCATTTTGATTAAATATTTTTATTTATACCAACCTATGCCCTGGATTATTTGAACGGAAATAATTATTTGGAAGAGTAGTTTCAATAAAATAATCAATGCTCTACAAACATTTTACCGGGATTTAATATCCCTTTAGGATCAAAAAGATTTTTTATCTTTTTCATAAGTTCTATTTCAACAGGGCCTATCTCCTTGGCCATATATGCTGCCTTTGTAATGCCTACACCATGCTCTCCGGAAATTGTGCCTCCCAGTTCAATAGTATAATCAAACAATTCTTCAATAGCGGTTTCGGCCTTCTTTAAATCCTCACTGTTTTTCTTATCAAGCATTATATTAAAATGTATATTCCCGTCACCGGCATGTCCAAAACTTGCAATGGTCAGACCGGTTTTATTTCGCATTGAATTTATCTTTTGCACCATATCCGGGATTTTACTTCTTGGAACCACGATATCTTCATTTATTTTGTCAGGAGCATATGTAAACAATGCGGGTGATATTGACTTGCGGGCCTTCCAGATTAAAGCGGCATCTTCTTTTGATCCGGCGATTCTGACATCTTTTGCTCCAAGCGATATACAAAGCTCTTTTAGTTGTTTTATCGAGGATTCAGCCTCATCTGATCTTCCGTCAACTTCTATAATAAGAAGTGCTTTAGAATCAGCCGCTATTGCTGTACCAAGATATTTTTCAACACATTTTATGGATTCCTTATCCATAAATTCGATAGTTCTTGGAACAATGCCCTGCCTTATGATTTCAGAAACGGTTTTGGCTGCTTTATCAAGTTCAGGAAAAGATGCGGTCATAGTTTTTACTGATTCCGGAAGGGATAAAAGCTTTACAGTTATTTGTGTAATTATCCCCAAAGTCCCCTCAGAACCTATTAATAGACGTGTCAAATCATACCCAACCACACCCTTGGCTGTTTTTACTCCGGTCTTAATAACCTCTCCGGTTGGAAGAACCGCTTCAAGACCAAGCACATAATCGCGGGTCACGCCATATTTTACAGCTCTGGGACCTCCTGCGCACTCTGCAAGATTTCCGCCTAAAGTCGAAAATTCCGAACTGGAGGGATCGGGAGGATAAAAAAGATTAAACTTTTCGACTTCCCTGTGAAATTGGGCAGTAATAACTCCGGGTTCAACTGTTGCTGTAAAATTGTCCGTGTCAATTTCGATAACATGATTAAAGCGGTTCATGACAATAACCACTCCGCCCATAACAGGAACAGATCCGCCGGTCATTCCGGTACCCGAACCTCGTGGTATTACAAAAAAACCATCAAGGCTTGCAAGCTTTAATATGCTTGAAACTTCACTTGTTTTTTCAGGAAATACTACAGCATCAGGAAGATATCTGTTTGCTGTGCCATCGTATGAATAACAGATGAGATCTTCTTTTGATCTGCTGCAATATTTTGAACCAACTATATCCTGTATCTTTTTATAAGAGGAATCTTTTAAGATCATAAGAAAATATGAATGTTAAAAATTGCCGGTCTCCAGTTTTTGACAAAAAAGCTCAACTTGCTTTTTTAAAGCACCGTTCTCTTTGATACCCCTTTCAATAACACCTATTGAGTGTAGGGCCGTTGCATGATATTTGTTGAAACTTTTTCCGATTGTCTGCAAAGGTGAGTCAGTATAGCGGCGGGCAAGATAAATTGCAATCTGCCTGGGACGCATAACTGCCTGTTTGCGGGAATTTGAGATTAAATCTCTTAATGCAATATTAAAATACTTGCAAACAAGTTTCTTTATTACTTCAATTGTGATGTTTTTCTTTCTTTGAACAATATTTTTAACTACGACCTCGGCAAGTTCATGATCTATAGGTACTCCCATAAGAGATGATCTTGCGGTTATACCAATCAGTCCGCTTTCAAGCTGGCGCACATCATCTGTTAGTTCGCTTGCAAGATAATTAATAATATCCTCTTTTATCTGATAACCGTTTGAAAGCATTTTCTTTTGAAGGATTCGTACCCTTGTTCTGAAATTAGGGGGTTCAATAGCCGAAATAATTCCGTAAGAAAAACGAGATTTTAATTTATCATTTAACTTAGGAATATCACCCGGAAGATAACAACTTGAAAATATAATTTTTTTATCGGCATCAAGAAGACTGTCAAGAGTTAAGGCAAGCTCTGTCTGCGTACGCTCTTTTCCGCTTAAAAAATGTACATCCTCTAAAAGCAGGATATCACATTCCTTTCTATATTTTCCTTTGAACTTATTAAATGAATCTGTTTTAAATGACTGGATCATTTCATTGCTGAAATCTTCGGCAGTAAGATAACAAACACGTTCTGTAGGGTATTGTGAGATAATATGGTGACCTACAGCCTGTGAAAGATGGCTCTTACCCATTCCGGTCTTTGATAGTAGAAAAAGACAATTCTGCTGAGAATTTTTCTTAGAGGCAAGAGAAAGGGAAGCTGTAAAAGCAAATTCGTTGTTTCCTCCCACAACAAAATGATCAAAAGTAAAGTCCTTTCTTAAAAACCTGCCGGAATGAGGCCTGATACTTTCAGTTGGAAGCTGTAGTTGATTGTTTTTCGGCACTTTTTCCAACCTGGCTTTTTGCCCCCTTTTAGAAACTTCTATCATGAATGTGTTGTCTTCTCCTGAAATCTTCTTTAATTCCGATAGAATTAAAGAGCCATAATTATCCTGGGCTCTTTTTTGGGAAAACTGGTTTGGAGCCGAAAGAACCATTACACCATTTTGAACTCCGCTAAACTCAAGAGGTTCTATCCACATCCTGTACGAGTGCCCGGGAATAGTTGTCTTAATCGCAATCTTGATTGAATTCCAGATAACTTCCATAAAAATAATTTTCCAAATTTTAGTTGAAAACCCGATTAACCTGCTGACCGAAGAGACCTTTTTTACAATAAATTGGCAGTAACTAATAAGACGAAACGAATAGTAAACTTAGTTTCGAGATCTTTATTAATGCATCAAATCAGCAATGTCAAACCGGATAAAAACTGAATTCAGAATGTTTTTTTGCAAGTTGTTAACAATTTATATCTATCTGTTATAAATGATAATATATTATAGGGGCTAACAAACTCCTTAAACTTCAAACCTTTTTTCATTCGCTGCTTTTTCTCTTACATTTTAAGTATATCGACATATATTTTGAATAACAAAACACCAATGGGTCATTATTAATATCTCGCAAATGCTCCGATTACCTTTTATTATTTATCATAATCGGCTTTGCAGAATTATTATAGTATTTACCCTTGGAAATTGTTGAAAAAGAATTTTTCCTATGTAGTATTATAATTAATTAATAAACTCCAATTTAGCCCATAAATGGGCTGAAGGCATATAAACACTGATCTGGAGTGGATAATATCCAACAATAAGCTAAGGAGTCTTTGTGAAAAATCATAGGCCTTTGATAGGAATAACCGCGGGAGATCCGGCAGGAATAGGACCTGAAATTATATTATCTGCATTAAGTCATCCGTCTCTTTACAAATTATGCCGGCCTTTTGTAATAGGGGATATGGCAGTAATGGAAACCGCAAAAAAAGTCATAAACAGCTCTATAGAATTAAACTGTATTTCAAATCATTGCCGAGGCAGATACCAGACCGGAGCAATTGATCTGCTTTGTATTTCCGAACTGGAGTTTAATGAAAAATCATGGGCAAATCCTACAATACAGACAGGTAAAGCCATGGTAGAGTATATCATAAAAGCAACCGATATGGCGTTAAACGAAGAGATCTCAGCAATTGTTACATGCCCGATAAACAAAAAGGTCATGCAGCTTGCCGGGTTTGATTATAACGGCCACACGGAACTTATAGCCGAGCGCACAGGAACCAAAGATTTTGTCATGATGATGGCTGGGGATAGACTTAAAGTATCCCTTGTGACAATCCACATGCCCTTAAAAAACGTTTCGGATGCCATTTCAATAGAAAGTGTTTTTACAACTATAAAAATAACGGGAGAAGCCCTTATAAAACGCTTCGGTATCAAATCACCAAAAATTGCCGTTGCAGGGCTCAATCCTCACGCAGGAGAAAGCGGTATATTCGGTAATGAAGAAAATGATATTATAATACCCGCAATTGAAAAATCAGTTAAAGAAGGATTTAACGTATCAGGTCCTTTTCCGCCTGATACGATATTTTATAATGCATTAAACAAAATTTATGATGCTGTGATATCCATGTATCATGATCAGGGACTTATTCCTTTCAAAATGGTGCATTTTAAAGATGGGGTCAACACAACTCTTGGGATTCCGATTGTAAGAACTTCAGTTGATCATGGAACCGCCTATGATATAGCCGGAAAAGGTAAAGCCGATCCAGGCAGCCTGATTTCAGCAATAAAAATGGCTGCATATCAGGCAAACTGCATGCAAAAAGGTGTATAAGGATTCTTAAATGGGTTTTGATAAAATAATAGTAAGGGGAGCAAGACAGCATAATCTTAAAAATATTGATGTTGAGCTGCCAAGAAACAAGCTTGTTGTAATTACAGGGCTTTCAGGTTCAGGCAAATCCACTCTCGCCTTTGATACTTTGTATGCAGAAGGACAACGCAGATATGTAGAATCTCTTTCGACTTATGCCCGTCAGTTTTTAGAGCGTATGGATAAACCTGATGTCGATACAATAGAAGGACTTTCTCCTGCAATCGCGATAGAGCAGAAAACTGCAAGTCATAACCCCAGATCAACTGTTGGAACTGTTACTGAAATATATGACTACCTCAGGCTTCTTTATTCCACAATAGGTACAGCCCATTGTTATATCTGTCAGAAACCGATTACATCTCAATCCCTTGATCAAATAGCAGACAAGATAATGTCACTGCCTGAAGGAACAAAAATCACCATTTTATCTCCGCTGGTTTCGGGTCAAAAAGGATCTTATGAAAAGCTTTTAAAACAACTTAGAAAAAATGGTTTCTCAAGGGTTAAGATTGACGGGAAGATATATGAAATTGAGGAAGTACAAAAGCTGGACAAAAACATAAAGCATACTATAGACGTTATTATTGACAGGCTGGTAATTAAAAAAGGGATCAGAAACAGGCTTGCAGATTCTCTGGAACTTGCGATGTCACAATCCGAAGGACTTGTTACCATTGATATCCAGGGAGGAGAACCTATACTTTTTAGTGAAAAATCCGCTTGTATCACATGCGGAATAAGCTATCCAGAATTTACCCCTGCAAGTTTTTCCTTTAATTCTCCCCAGGGTGCATGCAGTAAATGCGACGGGCTGGGGACAACCCCTGAATTTGATCCTGATCTTATTATTCCAAATAAGGAACTGTCTTTGCGGCAGGGTACTGTTGCAATCTGGGCTAATAGGAATTCGTTACAATTCAATGAATTTTTAGATGGTCTTACAAAACATTACAACGTAAATATATATACCCCATACAAAGATCTTCCGGATGAATTTAAAAATATATTGCTTTACGGTTCAGGGAAAGCACAGATAGAATTCTTTTTCGAGCAGGATAACCGCCGCTTAAGTTATAAAAAAACTTTTGAAGGAATTATCCCTAAACTTCAAAGGCAATATATAGAAAGTGATTCAAACCAGACAAGAGAAGATATCCGGGAGTATATGATTTTTCATCCATGCCCTGAATGCCACGGGGCAAGATTAAACAAGGCAAGCAGATCCGTAAGAATCGGGGACGCTTCCATATCTGAACTAACAGCACTTTCAGTTTCAAAAGCAGCAACTTTTTTTAAAGATCTTAAGCTTGAAGAAAAAAAAGAAGCAATTGCAAAAAGAATTATAAAAGAGATACAGGAACGGCTTGCTTTTCTTGAAAACGTCGGGCTTTCTTATCTTACGCTCGACAGATCCGCTTATACACTTTCAGGCGGTGAAAGCCAGAGAATCCGGCTTGCCACACAAATAGGATCGAAACTTACGGGTGTCCTTTATGTGCTGGATGAACCAAGTATCGGGTTACATCAGAGAGATAACTTAAGACTTCTTTCTTCTCTTTTAAATATGCGTGATCTTGGAAATACGGTTCTTGTTGTCGAGCACGATGAAGAGACAATTCTCTCATCAGATTTTGTTATAGACATGGGACCGGGAGCAGGTGTTAACGGCGGTAAAGTAGTGTTTTCCGGTACTCCCGATATGCTTGTAAAAGATGATAATTCTTTAACCGGCCAATATCTTTCAGGGCGCAGGCAAATTGAAGTGCCGGATAAGCGACGAAAAGGAAACGGCGGAAAAATAATCTTAAAAGGTGCTTCGGAAAATAATCTTAAAAATATCGATGTCGAATTTCCGCTCGGCACATTCATATGCGTTACCGGAGTATCAGGCTCAGGCAAATCCACTCTTGTGCTTGAAACACTAAATAATATTTTGTCCCGTAAGGTTTTTAACGCTAGGATAAAAGTTGGCGAACACTCACAAGCACTTGGGCTTGAACATATAGACAAGGTAATAAATATAGATCAATCTCCTATAGGAAGAACACCCAGGTCAAATCCGGGAACTTATACCGGTCTTTTCACATATATAAGGGAGCTTTTATCAAGAACTCCTGATGCCCGTATGAGAGGCTATAAACCGGGCAGGTTCAGCTTTAATGTTAAAGGAGGAAGATGCGAATCATGCAGCGGAGACGGCATAATAAAAATTGAAATGCATTTTCTGCCGGATGTTTACGTAACTTGCGATGTCTGTCATGGAAAAAGATATAACCGTGAAACCCTTGAGGTGGAGTATAAAGGAAAAAATATAGCTGATATCCTTGACATGACTGTAAATCAGGGCATTGTTTTTTTCGATAGAATAAAAAATATAAAAACAAAACTTACAACATTAGCAGATGTCGGGCTTGGATACATAAAAATAGGCCAGCCTGCAACAACTCTTTCCGGAGGTGAAGCTCAGAGGGTAAAACTTTCACGGGAGCTTAGCAAAAAAGGAACCGGCAGGACTGTATATATCCTTGACGAACCAACTACAGGTCTTCATGTTGATGACATACAAAAACTTCTTAATGTATTAAACAGGCTTGTTGATTCCGGAAACACAGTTATAGTGATCGAGCATAACTTAGATGTTATAAAGACTGCCGATCATATTATAGATCTTGGGCCGGAGGGAGGAGATGAAGGCGGTTATATTGTAGGTGCCGGCACACCCGAAGAATTATCCAATAATAAAAAATCATATACCGGGCAATACTTAAAAAAGATTCTTAATAAGAAATAAAACAGGGCTGTGTCTTATGACACAGCCCTGTTTTATTTTAAACCTTAATTTTTTTATTAATGTGCAACAGTGGTAAAAAGGCCAGCAATGGCTGCTGCCTGAGGATGCGCATAAATAAGAATAAGAGCAACTACAAGCGCATAGATACAAAGAGATTCGATCATAGCAAGACCGATCAGCAATGTAACTGTAACTTTTCCTGATGATTCAGGGTTTCTTGCAATACCTTCAACAGCGGCTTTAAGGCCAAGGCCCTGAGCAATACCACAAAATGAAGCTGCAATAGCAAGACCGAAACCGGCTGCTGTAACACATGCGATAAAGAAATTTAATGCTTGAACTTCCATAATTAACTACCTCCTTTTTAGATTTTTACTTAGCTTCTTCCATTGTCCCATAAAACAATTTTATTTTATTCCAGCAAATTAATGGGCGTGTTCCATTGCGCTGGTAAAATACATTATTGAAAGCAAAAAGAAAACAAATGCCTGAACCAAGGCGACAAAAATCCCAAGACCCATAATCGGAAGTGGCCCAAAGAAAAGCCCTGCAAGTCCGAAAAGGATTCCAAGCACCAGTTCGTGTCCCATCATGTTACCAAAAAGACGGAAAGAAAGAGACAGAATCCTGGCAGTATGCCCTATAATTTCAATAGGAAGCACTATAGGAACCATCCACCATACAGGCCCGAGAAAGTGCTTAATATATTTCACACCATGATACTTAACACCTATTATGTGGGTAAATATTACTACTGTAAGAGCGCACGAGCCTGTAGTATTTAAGTCTGCCGTTGGAGGGAAAAATCCGGGAACCAGACCTATAAGATTACAGGCAAAAATATAAATAAATACTGTTGCCGCAAGCGGAAAAAGCCAGCGGCCTTCTTCGCCAGTAACATCAACCATAAATTCCTCAATGCCTGAAATAAGCATTTCAAAAACATTCTGTGCTTTTCCTGGGATCATTTTGACACCCTTTGCGCCTAAAGCTCCAAGAGCAAGAAGCAGAATCATAACCACCCATGAATAAATAATATGCTTGTACGCGAAAGCCTGCTCAAAGCCGATAGCCTCAAAAAGTTTTACAAAAAACATATAGGGATGTGCCACCTTAAATTGCCTCCTTGAAAATAAGTTTCTTAAATTCCAGAATGGCTGCAATCATAATGCTTGCCACCACAACGGACAAACCGATAAAAAGACCCAGGGGATTAACATAATGCCCGGATATCAATACAAATATAATAACCCCGCTTACCGCAAAACGGGCATAGTACTTGGCTAAAACAACATTGTGAGAAGCAAGGTGCGGAGGTGTAAGTGATTTTTTGAGTGTCTTATACAGCAGATGAAAATTTATTGTAACAATAAGCCCCCCCGATATTATTCCGATTGCAAACTTAGGAGTAGCTAATAGATATCCTAAGATACTTGCAAGACAAAAAAGTATCCAGTTTGTTCTCACAACAAATTTCAGAAGGTTCTGTTGTAATTTCACTTTACATCTCTTTCCTGTGAAATCTTTTCACTTTTTTTTATTGCAAGCCAGATATTTCTAAATCCGGCTACAACACCAAGCCCAATAAAAACAAGCGTAAGCCAAGGGTAAAGCTCAAATCGCTTGTCAAGATATACACCAATTCCAAGTCCTATAACTATAGAAAGCGCCACCTGAAAACCAAGACTACTGTAATAAGCAAGCTCCCCCATGTAACGTCTTGTTTCTCTTTTCATTATAAACCGAAACACTCTCTATTTATAAGATCTTTCCAACTCTAAAAAGCCGGAATATTAAGTCCTCTAACTTATGTAGAGCTGTTGCCCATTAACATATGATTTTAACCAAGTCAATGCAAAAAGATTGCCTTACTTAAACTGTAAATCTATTACATCAAAAACAGGCCCATCTTTGCATACATGAAGATACCTGGAATTATCCTTTCCTTCCAAGGCACACCCAAGACATGCCCCTATTCCGCATGCCATCAGACTTTCCATAGAAACCTGACACGGCACCTCATGCTCATTTGCTATAACTGCAAGAGATTTAAGCATTTCCGGTGGGCCACACGCAAAAATAACTTCGGGACAGCTTTCTGCCAATACAGATTCAACAGATTTCGTAATAAAACAGGCTTCTCCACAACTTCCGTCATCTGTTGTAACCATAACCTCAAGTCCGAGATTATAAAAATCATCCCTGCACAAAATGCATTCTTTTGTTCTTGCACCATGAAATATTTTTATATCAAGGGGATCAACATGCTTTTTCTCTATAAGATATGAACTTAAATAACGCATAGGGGCAACACCTATGCCTCCTGCCACAATAAATATTTTGCTGTAATTTTGCGCTAAATCAAACCCTTTGCCAAGCGGCCCCATAACATCAATTAATTCACCGGCTTTAATTTCCGAAAGCCTTCCGGTAAATTCTCCAACCAATTCGTATAAAATTTCAATATATTTTCCACCATCATTGCTGTCAGCAATATTGTGAACTGAAAAAGGGCGGCGGAGAAAGGGCGTAATACCGCTTGTTAAGCGAAGCATAACAAACTGCCCCGGCAAAGCTACAGACAAATCTGTGCCGCAATCCAGCCCGATTTTATAATACGAAGGACCTATTTTCTTGTTCCATCGTACCTGAACTTTTCCTAAAAACACGGGTTATCCTTTTTATTCCTCCCTGGAAAAGGAAGATCCTTAATACCTTTTTTAATTCCCCCTTAGAAAAGGGGGATCAAGGGGGTTGTCTATCCTTATTTAAGTCCTATAACCGTTGCCATTCTTCCGGTGGTTTTTTCTCCTCGGTATGAATAATAAAGATCTTTATTACATTTTGTGCATACTCTGCAAGAATATATATTTTCCGGTATCACACCTGCATCAGAAAGCTGATCGGCACTTATGGCCCAGAAATCGAGGTTCAAGGCTAAATCCTTGTATTTCCATAATTTTTCAGGAATCTCTTTTTTATAGTTTATAAATTCGGCACAGCAGGGCCCAAGCGAAGGGCTTATGCCGGCCGATATATCAGACGGCCTGCAATTATAATTTGCTTTCATGGCATCTATTGTGGCACCTATTATATTATTAATACTTCCACGCCATCCTGAATGAATATTTGCAACCACCTGTTTGACAGAATCGTACAAGAGAACCGCCTGACAGTCTGCAATATTTATAACAAGCAGTTTATTATAAAGATCTGTTATCAACGCATCTCCGACTAATGGTGCTGCATCATTTGCTGATTTTTCCGAAATAACAATAACGTTTTTGTCGTGAACCTGCTTTGCAAAAACAAGCTTGCCATTATCCATGCAAATAGAAATAATTTTTCGATTTTGTTTCACATTTTCAGGGTCATCCCCAACTGATAAACTAACATTAAGGCTGTCAAAAGATCCTTTGCTGAACCCGCCGTTTCTTGTAAATATCCCATGCCTTAAATTGGGAAAAGGTACAAGATTAGGAAACCGGTAAAAAGAAACTCCATTTGCCTTTGTTAAAATCAATTTAATCAGCCTATAATACTTAAACCCGTGAATCCTTCACACCATCAACCATCACCATCAACTGTGAACTGTGAACCGGTAACCATCAACCGTCAACCATCTTTTCTTCATATACTTCCAGAATTTTTTTTATTATCGAAGAAGTCGATATCCCAGGCACCATGGAAACCCTTACAACTTTGCCTCCATTAGCTTTTACAAAATCAGCCCCTATAATATTTTCTTCTGCCCAATCGTCTCCTTTAACCAGTACATCGGGCGAAACAGCTTTTATAAGATTCAAAGGGTCAGGCTCATCAAAAAAAGTGATAAAATCAACGCACAAAAGTCCGGCAAGCACTTCAGCTCTTAGCATCTGAGAAACTATGGGCCTTTTTTCACCTTTTATAGACTTTACGGACTTATCCGAATTAAGACCAAGAACAAGAATATCCCCTTCTTGTTTTGCCGCAACAAGATATCTTACATGACCGGCATGAAGAATATCGAAACATCCGTTTGTGAACACTATTTTCTTTCCGGCTCTTTTCAGGCGGGTTATCTCACTGGGAAGTTCTTTTTGCGTTAATATTTTCTCCATCGGCCTCTCGTTTTGCAAATATAAAATTTATTGTTCTGTTACCACACTCACCTGTTATCAGCAACATCTAACTTCCCGCTTTTCCTGCAAAGCGCGAAAGCAATTCCATTATGAAACAACCGCTATTTCTTCACTATCGAAACTTTTTTTGTATTACCAAATGGAAACAGTTTTATAAAAATGACTACGGAGTTATTGACCGGGTTCAAAGCGATTTTCAATATCCTCCACGACTATCCTGGCAGTTAAAGCGCAACCGGGGCTTCCGGATGATAATCCTCCTTTTTTTGCCACTCCGTCTCCTACATTGTATAGATTTTCTATGGGAGTTTTTTGCGGGATATCTTTATAACCCACCAACTGCACATTGGAAATTGTTGGAAATTCTCCCCAATAACAACCTACATGCAGGATTTCTCCGTGTTTATTAAAATCAGGTATATTCTCTTTTAAATCCTGGATATGCAGGTTTATTTCATTTTTTATATTCCAGGTGCCTATCTGTGTTGTAGGGCCTGATATGGAATAATGAACATATTTCCCTCCAGGCGCCAGGTCAGGGCATACAAGAGAAGCAGATAATAATGTCAATAATCTTCGAGTTTTAAGAGTGCACAAAAAGGGAACTTCAAAGAGTGGCCGATCACTTATTGTTGTCACCCACATTTGAAATGAGGAGATCATATTTCTTACTTCTTTCAGATAACCATTATCAAAATATTCTTTTCCTGCAAGTGCAATTGTTTTTTGGGGACCAGTATTACTTACAACCGCAGTAGCTGAAACAGTTGTTTTTCCTTTTTCATTTTCAAATACTACTCCTGTGGCAGCTGAGTTTTTGACTAGTATTTTTAATGCCCTGCATCGGGTTAAAACCCTGCCGCCATTTGCCTCTATAGAGTTTTTTAGGGCTTTCATAAGACTTATGCTGCCTTGAGAAGCAAAGCCCATAGGCTGAAAATCCATTAAACTTCCTTTATGAGCCAGGAAATATTCTCTTGCTGAAAGTTCGTGAGCTTTAAGTGTAAAAAATATATCGCACTTGTTGTTAAAGAACGCGATTATGTTTTCATCTCTTGTATATTTATGAAGAAAGTCCAGAAAAGATGTTTCATTTGAAGGAGCATTCCATGTCTCGGCAATTTCGAACCCTCGTTTTAACCTGCTTAGTTCTTTTTCATCGGAAAAAAACCGGGATAATATTGAAAGCGGCTGCCCGTTTCCAGGTTCATCAATAATGTTTTTATCGATAAGATATTTCGGTGGTACGGTTATGGGAGAAACAGGAAACTTAGCACCTACTTCATCAAAAATAGATTTTAAAGTACCCGACATTGGCACAGCTACCACTCCTGTTGGAATCTTAAAACCTTTGTATGTCAATGTTGAACATCTGCCGCCAATTATCGGTAATTTTTCAATTACAAGCGTTTTATAGCCTTTGTTTGCAAGCAAAGCAGCCGAGCACAGCCCGCCTATACCTGAACCCAAAACAACTACATCATATTTTTCATGGTTTTTCCCCATCTCTCACTCCTTTTTATAGATAAGCGATTTGGAATCATTCAAATTTATTAATCTTATTACGAAATATTTGCCTCGCTCAAGGTATGCTTATCATTAAGCATAGAAATTTTTTTCAGTACTTCTTGACACAGAAAAAATAGATATTAATTTTATAAAAAAACGATGTCATTTCTTTTTTGCATATTTTTCCTTTTATTTGATTTGATGCTAATCAAGGCTAAAAAATGGAGGGCGAAACTATGGCAATAAATTATCTGCTTCCCTTCCATTAAGTCAAATAAAATAATGCAATTATATATTTATTAATAACTTAGATATTTATCTTGGATTCTATATATCCGCATTTGTATGCTGCTGTGGATAAATAAACGTAACAAAGCATAAAGCGTTTTTTGCAAACCAGTAACAATATGATCGAATAAACAAACAACTTAATCAATGAAGGAGGGATAACAAATGGCTATAAGAAGAATATTTGATTTCCCTGAATTTGGGAGAAGGAATCTGTTTACCGAAATGGATCAAATGAAAAGTCAGATGGATGCACTTTCCGGCTTGATGTTTAGAGGTTCACCATCATGGGGTTATACGACTGCCGGAGTTTTTCCTTTGATCAATCTTACAGAAAATCAGAATAACTATTATGTGCGTGCAGAGTTACCGGGCTTGAAAGCTCAGGATCTGGATATTCAGGTCATGGGGAAAAACCTTACGATATCAGGTGAACGAAAAATTCCTTCTGAAGGAAAAGACATTAAATACCATCGCAGTGAGCGCGAAGCAGGCAAATTTTCAAGAATCATTAGTCTTCCGGGTGAGATCAATAACGAAAAGGTTGAGGCACAGATGAAAAATGGACTGCTTAAGGTAGTAATCCCAAAATCAGAAGCATCAAAACCAAGGCAGATAAGTGTAAAATAAAGATTTCGTTTAAGGAGGATTATAAAAATGTCTGATACCAAAGATTTAAAAGTAAAAGAAAAACATGAGGTTATTAATCCTGCCGAGTATACACAGGAAGGGTTGGTATTTACACCGGCTGTGGATATTTTCGAAACAGAGCGCGAAATCACTTTGCTTGCAGATATGCCGGGAGTGACTGGCGAAAATATAACTATAGATTTACATGAAGGAGTTTTAACAATCTCAGGAGATGTTAAACCATGGGAAGAATCTGATGAGTCGGATGTAATAATAGAATTTCAAATAGGAAAGTACTATAGACAGTTCACTCTTTCGGAAGTTATTGATCAGAATAAAATTGAAGCAAGAATAGAAGACGGCGTCCTCAGGTTGGTTCTGCCTAAAGCAGATAAAGCTATGCCCAGAAAGATTACGGTGACATCGTAGTAATATAAACTCATAAATCCGATTACATATTGTCATTTCGAGCGAAGTGAGAAATCTTAATAGATATTAGAACCTGTAAAAGATATCTCGCTTCGCTCGATATGATATCGAAATTATGAAATGGCCAAGTTCTAAGCAGTATATGTAACTATTGCGATAAAGCCTTAATTGAATAGCGCTGATCATATAGATTCTTATCATACGCTGCCCGTCTTCCAGGACATTCTTCTTTAGGGCATAACTGACAGTTTTCATAATCAACTTCGGCTGGAAAGATGATTCCTGATACAGAATGGCGGGGAGTCATGATAAACTCATCATTGATTTGAACTCCAATGGATTTTTCGACATTGCTAAAAGCGGAAAACAAGGTTTGCTGTTCTTCTAAAGGCCACTGCTCAAGAGAGCCAGGTGTCATAAAAGCTGTTTTTCCCGGATTGAAATTTTGGGCGATATTTTCATTCATAACATCAATTGCCTCAAAAAGAACGCTTTGCATTATTATATCAGCCCAAAACTCTTCAAGCATTTTTTCTCTCTTTTTTGCCCATTGATCCAGCTCGGTTCCACAGGTGGCAATAAAGGCAAATACCCGGTGAACATCTGCCAGATTTACTGCAAGAATGCGGCTTTTAAATACTATCTCTTCCATAACCACCTGCTCCTGTTCTTTTTTATCAATATAAAGCGGCTTGTATAAAACCTTGGGCCTGTATACGGAATAAGCCTCATCGAAAAAAGCCTTAAAGGAATTAAAGCGGTTATGATTTTCTGTTAACCTTACTTTTTTTAAAAGAGGAGTAAGATCCAATTTAATCTTTATGTTGTCCAGTAGAATTTCATTCATGAAACAATAAACCTTTCTCTAAAACTTTTTGGAACTGTTTCCTTTGATACTAAAATACTTTTTTGCACCATTGTCTTTCATATTAATTCGACAAATCATACCTTGTGAAATTTCGGCTGTATATGACTCCTTTCCATAGGGATTCAGCTCCTTTCAATCCTTCCAGCTTTTCTGGTGAAGGAGAAACATATTTAATGCGAGCATTTTGGTATCCTGCAAAAAAATCATTCCATGAAATCTCCTTACCACCTTTATGCAATTTGTAACCGGAATTGCTTAAATCAATTTTAACATCATATACAGATTCCGGTGCAATAATTTTTATGTCAGACTGAGTGTAAAACATGCTTATATTTTCGGGAGCACTTATCTCAATAGGTTCTTTTTCATTTCTGTTGGACAATATCTCAATTTCAAAAGTTCTGTTGTCCTCCGGTTGTATTATTGATAGAGGTTTATTGGATGCGTTAACAATTTTAAGTGTGATGCAAAAAGATTTATTTTCATTCTCATCTTTTCTTTTGGGGGTCACTATATTCATTCCAAGATCGGCGTACCGATATCCTTTTAAAACCGCTATTCCGTTTCCTTTGCCGATTGCAACTTCCATTTCAAGGGGTATATGAATGCCTTTCAGCGTCTTGCCCTTTTCAAGCGTGCGTCCCTTGCCCTGTTCCATAAAATATTTTTCAATACCGTACCGCAGAAAAGCATCCCAAGACATTTTTCCTGTAGTGTATGCGCGAATATACTTCTCGGTAGCAGGTGGTTTATTTACGGACAATTTCTTTGGAATCATAACATTTCGATCATCAGTTTCATATATTACATACACGCAATTCTCGGATTTTATTTTGTCCCAAAGATCATCTGTGATTAGATTTTTTGGAATAGTTGAAGCCTCATAGTTTAGCCTGACATAATCTCCGCGAAACAGATCTCTGGGATCTACCGGAGCAGTGCGCATATAAACAACATTTCCGGAATGAAGTATTATTTCACGTTGAAAACAAATTGCCGCCAAAGCAATACATTGCAACAACACCGCAACTATTATTAATGTATTTTTTCGTTTAAGCATTTGCACCTGCAATCTTCTTTACTTTTGAAGTTTTAATGGAAATCATCAATGTAAATGTTCCTGCCAATAAGAAACATGCGGATCGAATCAGAAGATTATCCGTAAAAGACATAAAGCGTGATATGATAACGATGATAACAATAATGCATCCGGCAAAAGATACGCCTGTTCTTCCAGAACCGGTTCCGGAAAAAATAAGTACAATTCCATGAATCAAAGCAATGATGTTAAACCCGATGGCTGCCACGTTTTTAAGAACGTTTTTCGACTCATAAGATGCAGAGGATATGCCTGCAAACAGAATTATAATGACTAAAATAAATCCGGCAAAAACAAGCAGATTGCTTTTCTGTGGTAAGGATTTAATGCGTTCGGACAAAGTTTTTAAAGGCAATAAGAACGATCCCCAAATGGATAATACTGCAAAGGTGATTAACAAGGGATAAATAATACTTACATCTTTAGTATATTTTCTTGATAAAAAAGACTCTTTTATGATTTCCGGAAATGTGAAAGCAATAAGCATTATAATATAAAGAATAAGCCCAATTGCTTCCGGAGTTACTGCACAGCTTGCGTAGGATGATCTTCTGATTAAAAGACCGACACCGACACACATGGCACCAAGACAAAGCAGAACAGCCAATGGATTAACGCTACTGAAACGACACTGTATTGCAGAAACAACTACTATGGAAACGGTTGCGATTGCTACAGGAAACCAGTGCTTTTTATAAATGGAAAATAGTATAACCGATGTACAAACATAGAAAACCGCCCATGACTGAGATGTATGAAATTCTATTTCCATTATTTGCCAAACAATAACCAAAACGGCATACAATAGCATTTGTGGAGTCGATTTAAGGATAAACATCATCATCAGGGGCCCAAGCGACCAAAGAAGAATACCATTGGGGGCGTGTTCGTCAATATGATAAATTTGTGCAATAAGGATAATTGCAGCGCCAAATAGAAAAGAACCAAGCAGATGCCAGAATTCGGTATGTGCATTTTTTTCAGGTTTTCGGCCCAGCCATAGTCCGACTCCATGAGCAATAATAAATGACAAAAATATGGTAGCAAGCTTCATCCATTTTGTCATGTCCTGCCAGTTATAGGCAAAAAAGCTGATGACTCCAAGACCGATTAGAAGAGCGCTGATACTTATTAAAATACGCGTCAGCAGGCTATGCCCCTGTTCAATCGGCTGCTCATTGATTATTCTCTCCGACTGCTCGGAAGTAATAATACCCCTATCAATCCATTCCGGTAATTGTCCCTTTAACCATTTCCAGTGTTTTAGTTCACTCAAGGTTATTATTCCTTTTTAAATATTACAGAGAGTATGTATTCATCAACGCCAAACGGCTTTATCGTTTATTGTTCGATACAATAATCGTAATTGCAAATGTGTTTATCTTGAAGCAAATTGGCACTTCCATACACCGGAAACTCCACCTAAGATCCATCCATTACCAAAAGGAATACCGGTCGACAACTTGGTAGAACTTGTATTGATGTAATGAACAGCGTGGTTCTTTTTTATATCAACAGTTAACCATTCTCCCCCAATAAACACCCAGAGAAGCCCTTTGCAGCTTACCAGTGAACTCACTGACAGCCCAGAGAGGCTCTCACCAAAATCGAAACATTGAAATTTTCCAGAAGCTTCGTTTAACATAAATAGCCCGTGACTTGTTCCAACGAGCAATAACCCTCGATGCCGCAAGAGAGTATTGAAAGAAATTATATCATTTTCAGTATTTATGGAGAATGACCGTGATTCACCTTCCAAAGGTTTCATCTCAAGGAATGCGCCACCCATTCCACCCTCATCAATTCCAACCCAAATAGCCTTTCTCTCGACAAGCAATGCAAATCGGTTAAATGCAAGCCCTTCATCTTCTTCAACCAAATCGATAGTACCCTTCTCAAAGTTTGCTTTTCCAAATGAACCGTAGCTTCCAAAATATATCTCATTTCCGTCCCAAGCACAGCTTTGCACATGAGCAGAAAACTGATTACTTTTAACGACTTTAATTCCGTCATAATTTAGTGGCGGCCGAGAAGATACTTTGAGTGTCTTTATATAACGATCAGGAGAAGATGGAGTAATAATAATAAATCTGTTCGAGGATGGCCCTGCTTTAAATCCACCTCTATGCGTGTTTATTTCTTTACTTCTTTGTTCTTCCGGATATTCAGTTACAGCAATGACAAAACTATCCCTCATAACGCATACTGGGCCATACCAAAATGAGTTATGAGGAAGTGCGCTAATCAACTTGTTTTCAATTTTGTTGCTATTGGCTTTAAGCACCCGAATACTTCTGCCGCTATTGATTAAGGCAATATTCTTATTGGCTACGATTTCTGTAGCTCCGATATCGCTCAATCTTACAAGTGAAACGGATTGCTTTGATACCTGGAACTTAATAGCAGGAATTTCTGACAGGTTTTCTGCACAAGCAAGAGCCGGAAGAATAAAAGGCAGAGCACAAAGAATCAGATATCTAAAAATCTTATTAAGTATCATAGTAAAGCTCAATAATTAATGTATGTGAAAATATCTGTATTTCAAATCAGGTTTTTTTCTACTTTAATATTTATCTAAAATCAAACAATTTATGTTATAGCTATGTGGCATTATTTCTTGATCATTAGAAAATAGGGGATGCATATAATTATTTCTTTCCGGAAAAGGGGTTGGTGTGGATGATAGTTTTAAAGTAAGGAGATTGTGATTAGCACTCTTATTTGTCGTATCTGTCAAATCGCTCTTGCAAGAGTAAGAACATCAACGCTTTTTGCTCCACTTTTCATAAGAACTTTTGCGCATTCGTCAACTGTGGCTCCGGTAGTATATACATCATCTACTAAAAGAATTCTCTTTGCCTTTACTTTAGAAGATTCCTTAACTGTAAAAGCTCCTTTGATATTTTTTATTCTTTCTTCGCGCCCCAGACCGGTTTGCGGCTGAGTCCATACGGTTCTTTCAATGACATCTTTGCCTATTTCAATCCGGCCTGATTCAACCATGAACCTTTCAGCTAATTCTTTTAAATTTCTTATAAGAAAATAGGCCTGATTAAATCCCCTTGCCCTGAAACGTTTTATATGCAGGGGAACAGGAATAACAATATCAAAATCACTTAGTTTCCAGTGCCGCATAAGTACGGAAAAAAGAAGTAATTCAAGAGAAGCTGCAACCTGAAGCTTTCCTTTGTATTTGAAAGAATGAATTACTTCCATCACTGCCTGGCTGTAGAGAAATATAGCACGGGCTTTTCCAAAACGTTTTGGATGTTCAATGCATTTCTGGCAAAGATGGTCTTCGCCCTCACGGCTTTTAAAAACAGTCCCGCATGAGGAACATATTGGAGATTCTACAGGCAAATAATCGTCACAGCAGGCGGCACAAAGGAATGGATACATTACTCTTTCAAACGTGATGTTTTCCATTTCGGACAGCTTGTCCGCTAAATTATCAATATCTACAGAATTGTTTTTAGAAAAACCGTGAAAAAAAGAACCGCACACAATACACCTGGAAGGAAAAACAGCTTCTTTCAATATCTCCGCTATGCGGATCATAAGTATTTAAAGTGTGCCCATCTTTTCGATGATTGCAGCGGCAAACTGTGAACATTTTACCTTTTTAGCGCCTTCCATCTGGCGCGCAAGATCATATGTCACAATTTTATTATTAATGGTTGCCTGCAGGCTGGATCTTATCAATTCGGAAACTTCGTCCCATTGCATATAATCAAACATCATGGCACCGGAAAGAATTAGGGAACTGGGATTTACTATATCTTTATCGGCATACTTTGGCGCTGTGCCGTGAGTTGCCTCAAAAACAGCGCAAAAATCTCCGATATTCGCGCCAGGAGCCATGCCGAGACCACCAACCTGGGCGGCAAGAGCATCAGAAATATAATCACCGTTTAAGTTCGGAGTAGCAATAACATCATATTCTTCAGGCCTCAACAGAACCTGCTGAAAAAGCATATCTGCAATACGGTCTTTTATTATTACTTTTCCTTCGGGTCTTTTTCCGTTATATTTATCAAAAAGCTCCTGTTCGGTTATCGTTTTATCTCCAAACATTTCCTTTGCAACTTCGTAACCCCATTTTACAAAAGCGCCTTCGGTAAATTTCATGATATTGCCCTTGTGCATCAGGGTCACACTGGAAAGTCCTTCAGAAACCGCATAGGATATAGCTTTTGCAACAAGACGCTTGCTGTTTTTTTTGCTGATCGGCTTAATTCCGATACCTGCATCTTCGGGAAGAAAAACTCCCATATTATTTGCCAGAAAGTTTCTGATCTCAAAAGCGCCTTCACTTCCTTCTTCCCATTCTATTCCTGCATATAAATCCTCGGTATTTTCTCTGAAAATAACCATATCGACTTTTTCAGGATTTTTCATAGGGCTCGGAACGGAATCGATATATTTCACAGGACGAATGCAAGAATAAAGATCAAGTTTTTGTCTTAAAGAAACATTAACACTTCTTATGCCTTTTCCTACAGGTGTAGTCATAGGACCTTTTATGGCAACAACATGGTTTCTGATAGCATTAATGGTTTCTTCGGGAAGCCATTTTCCTGTATTTTTAAATGCCTTCTCACCGGCCAGTATTTCAAGCCATTTTATTTCTCTTTTGCCTTTGTATGCGCTTGCCACAGCTTTATCAAACACCTGGCTTGCCGCATTCCAGATATCAGGCCCTGTACCATCTCCTTTAATAAATGGGATAATTGGGAAATCGGGAACATTTAACGTACCGTCAGTATTTATGGTAATCTTAGCTTCAGTCATTTATATAAGCTTTCTTTTAAGGGAAATTGCACCTGTTATTTTAATTTTCGGCATCGTATTTATTTTCAAGCCTGATTTTTTCTCTTTCAGAGATTTTCCCAAGTTCCACCAGAAGATCTCCGATACCGTCATATCTGAGATCATCAATTTTCATTATTGTCTCCGGCCTCTTATCTTCAAGCTCATAAAATGTGTAAACAAAGGTCAACTCACTTTTCTTAAGAAGATGAATATTCTTTCCATCAAGGATTATATGATTATCCAGGAAGAAATAAACGGCACAAATCGCAATACCAATTAAGATATACTTTCTAATTGTTCTAAGCATTCAGGCCCCCTTATATCATGGTTGGTCTTCTCCTGTGTTGTATCTGTCTATTGCCATATCCTTAAATAATGTAAATGCGCTCATAAAAGTCAAAGTGATTTTACCTGTAGGCCCGTTTCTTTGTTTCTCAAGCAAAATTTCTGCGGTGTTTCTATGGGGATTATCTTCACTCTTATTATATACTTCGTCCCTGTAAATAAAGGCTACCACATCTGCATCCTGCTCAAGGGCTCCCGACTCTCTCAAATCGGCAAGCTGTGGTCTTTTATCCGCCCGGTCTTCAAGTTTTCTGTTTAGCTGGGACAGCGCAATAACAGGAACACTTAACTCTTTTGCAAGAGCTTTTAAGGACCTTGATATATCAGCAATTTCAAGATCCCTGCGTTCAGTAGGAAGTGAACTTCGCATGAGTTGAAGATAATCTACAATAACAAGTCCAAGTCCTTTATTCATTGTAAGCCTGCGGGCTTTAGCCCGAATTTCCATAACGGATATAGCCGGAGAATCATCTATAAATATGGGTTGTTCGGATAACATTCCTGCTGCATCCGTAAGGCTTTTCCAGTCTTCATTACTTAAGAATCCGCTTCTTACACGCGAAGAATCCACTTTTGCTTCTGAACATAGCATTCTTAATGATAACTGCTCCTTGGACATTTCAAGCGAAAAAACGGCAACGGGGGTATTTGATTTAACGGCTGCATTTCTGGCAATATTTAAGGCAAACGCGGTCTTGCCCATACCGGGACGCGCAGCAATAATTATAAGATCTGATTTCTGAAAACCCGATGTCATCTTATCAAGATCGGTAAAGCCTGTCTCTACACCGGTAACAAGGGCTCTTTTCCCCTGTCTTTCCTCAAGAGCATCAATATTAACATTTATTAAGTCTTTTAAAGGATAAAAGGCCTGCTTTATTTTCTTTTCGGATATTTCAAAGATTGAGCTTTGGGAATAATCGAGTATCTCATCAAGATTCCCGCCATCTTCAAAACATTTTCTTACAATGTTATTCGCCTGTTCGATAAGTCTTCTTAAACATGCTTTTTCGTATACTATTCTGGCGTAATGCGATGCATTTGTTGCAAGAGGAATATCTAAAAGCCTGGCTAAATATGTTGCTCCGCCAATTTGTTCAATCTTGCCCTGTTCTTTTAGGGCATTGGATAATGTAACAAGATCAACCGGTTCACTTTTGTTAAAAAGCTCCAACACAGCCGAATAAATTATCTGATGAACAGACTTATAAAAATCATCAGGAGAGAGAATCTCTACAATGTCAAGTAATGTGTTATTATCGAACAAAATAGCGCTTAGCAAAGATTCCTCGGCCTCGATACTCTGGGGAGGAACCCTTAGCAAAGATGTATCTTTTGCGCCTTGTTGTTTAGTCCTTGTCATTGAATTTGATATAATAATAATTTACTCAGGCGCAACTTCGACAGTTATTGTCGGTTTAACTCCCTTATATACCCGAACAGGTATGGAAAAAGTGCCTAATGTTTTTATGGGTTCATCAAGCAACACCATATTTTTCTCAACAACAATGCCCTGTGCTTCCAGTGCATCAACTATCTCTCTTGCAGAAACCGATCCATACAGGCGGTCTCCCTCGCTGACCTTTGCTGTTAACTTACAGACTACCCCATCGATTTTTTTAGCTACTTCTTCTGCAAGACCTTTTTCTTTTGCTATAAGAACTTCTACTTTGACTTTTTCACGCTCAAGCAGCTTAAGGTTGTGCAAGGTGTTTGGCACAGCCTTTTTCTGGGGTAAAAGATAGTTTCTTGCATACCCATCCTTAACATTTACGATAGAGCCGATAATGCCAAGTGATTCAATAGTTTCTTTCAATATTACTTCCATTATTAACCTCCAAATAAAAGCGGGCTTTTTGTGCTGCCATGAAAGCAGCATAATTAAGCCGTCAAATTTCAAAATTTATATATTCAAAGTTAATCGTCTTGTCCTATAGCAAGTACATCAACTTTTTTGAGGGTTTTCTGTTTTTCTGACATTAAGCCAGATATCAAAAAAACCAAGACCTGTTATAAGCACAGCCGCAATATATTGTAAAGCAATTACGCTGTATAATAAAACTCTTAGCCCTTTGGGGAGCTGCTTTTTTGCAAAATAATAAGATACAATGGCTATACCCTGAAAAAAGTATATCGGCATCATAACAAGCAAAATATTTGCCCCGAACATCATAATGGCTTTGTCAGGGACCAAAAGCATCAGAAAAGCTCCTATCACAACCCATACAAGCTGCTCAGGTGCTTTCCACAAATTCAGTGTGCCAAAATCAGGATAAAAAAGTTTCTTTTTGGCAAACAAAGGTTTTGCTATCAACAAAGTTACCCAGCTTAAAAACAGAGTTGAGGCAATTGCAAGCGATGGGATTATCCTTATAAAAATATACTGAACAAGCTCTATATTGTCTAAAAGCATTCGTATGTTTTCTTCAGGTATGCCCATTTGTTTATATAACTCAATGGATTGCTTCAAATTTATTGCAACATACTCTGAAATTATATCATAAATTCCCGAACCGTGAATGTTGCCAAATATGACCAGAGCAATTGTTCCTGTCGCCAGAATGCTGAAACATGCATATCCAATAGTTTTTTCTATAGATAGGTCAACCCGAAAAAATTCGCTGAATATAAATCCCAAGAATAGAAGTTCGGCAAAAAACACAAGGTCTATTGATACAGAGCGTAACACACATATAATTACAAAAATAGTTGCGCCAAATATCTTAAGCCCTGACCTTCTGCCTAATTTGGAACTATAAAACAGTATCGGCAAGGGAACAAGCAGGGCGCATAAAATACCTATTAGCGGAATAGATAAACATGCCAAACACAAAAGACTCGCTATGGAAATCCCTTTCAACGTGTCTTTAAATATCTCTCCTTCGGCATATGCCACTATCCCAGCCTCCGCTCAAAAAGCCCTATCTTATATAAGATATATAGCTAAAAATCCAAAGTCCCCACGTAAGGCAAAAGAGCTATTGTCCTTGCACGCTTTATAGCATGCGTTAAGACTCTCTGGTGTTTTGCACATGTACCTGAAATGCGCCTTGGGATAATCTTTCCTCTTTCAGTGGTAAAATATCTGAGTGATTTAAAATCTTTGTAGTCAATTACAATAGTTGAATCCGCGCAAAAACGGCAAACTTTGCGTCTGTGAAATACTCTTTTTTTCTTTTTATCCCCATCAACCTGTTGTCCTCTGCCCTGATTATCGTAAGCCATCTTCTACTCCTTTTCGCTGCTATCGTTTTCTGTTTTTGCCTCTTCCGGTGCCGGTTTGTTCTCATCAGCAGGAGTTTCAGCATTTTCCGACTTGTCCTCTTGGGCGGATGAAGCAGCTTCTGCTTCAATTTCAGCCATTCTTGCTTTTATCTTTTCGATATCCGCATCTTTTTCAAGCAATATGGTCATGAATTTAAGAACCCGATCGTCTATACGGAAGAAACGTTCCATCTCACTTACAAGCACGCCTGTCCCGCAAAAATCAATATGGACATAATAGCCGCGATTTTTCTTCTTTATTTCGTAGGCAAGTTTCTGGGCTCCCCATTCGTTGAGCTTAACAAGAAATCCGTCTTTCTGAGTGATAGTTTCATTAATTTTTTCTAAAAGGGGGGCCCTGTTTTCAGGTGGAACATCAGGATTGATAATAACAGTTGTCTCGTACCTTCTCATAAAACCTCCTCGTGGATATAAAGCCCCGGTTACCGGAGCAAGGATTATATTGCATTTTATTATGCAATTAACGTTGTTCTTTTACCATTTCAAAAATATATGTGTCAAGATTTTTAAAAAATAGTAAATTATATCTTGAAACGGATTACATAGTTTGCTAAATAGACTTAATTGACATGGTGGGTGTAGCTCAGTTGGCAGAGCACCGGGTTGTGGCCCCGGTTGTCGAGGGTTCAATCCCCTTCACTCACCCCATTTTTTTTTGCGCCCGTAGCTCAGCTGGATAGAGCGTCGGACTTCGAATCCGTAGGCCGCAGGTTCGAATCCTGCCGGGCGCGCCTGTGATATCAGAAAATCAAGACGGGCTATTAGCTTTCCCAGGGTAACCGCATTTGGAGTTAAATTATCCCGAGTCTATAAGATAAAATCCAAATATTGTACCCCTATCAGCTACCCGTTCGGTTTTTTATCCGGCAATATTAACTTCGGGAAATGCTTCATCTCCCTAAATAATTCTTTATCTTTTTTAAGGATAAACTTTTGAAGTTTCTGCTGTTCTTCCGTTATACAAACCGATGAAGACCATTTTTCTTTTTTTACCACACCTTTAAGCAAGCCGTCATTTATAGCCTGCCCGACAACATCATTATCCATAAATGCGATACCAAACGATTCCTGGCTTACGGTATATTTAACAAACATATATCCGCCACTATCGTCTTGTTCCGGGCGCACCCATTTAAGATTCAAATACTTTTTATCTTCTTATTATACAAATCTTTAATTAATTCTGTTCGTTTTTTATTTGCACCTAAATCACCATACCCAACTCTGGATGCTGAGCGAATATGGATTAAATTATTTGTTGAATCAATCCTGATTTCTATATCATCTATAAACCCAAATATAGCTGAAGAAAAAGTTGCAGCAAGATAGAGGCCGGTTTCGGTTTGAATTGTACCTCCCAATTCTTTAATAGTATCTTTTATAATTTTCATAGTTTCGTCAGAACTTTTTTGACTGATTATGATAGGATCAATATAATGGACGGCATCATTTATTTTCTCGCTGCAAACACAATTCGGTTTTGCAGGGCATTTTGCCAATACTCCATCAGCCAGTCCGGCAGGTTCTCCTGATTTGGAAAAATAGCCAAGTACTATAAAAAGGATATCAATAGCTACGAATATAATTATGAAAACAAATGCAATTTTTTTCATGTGCTCTCTCTTTTTTTAAGGCTATATAACAATAGTTATAAATCTGCTCTTTGGAGCCACTTTCAAAACGTTTCAGTTTGGTCAAGCCCAACGCAGAGATCGGCCAAAATGGGGCGTTTTGAAACTGGCTCTTTGGTATCTCACTTTCTCTGTGCAATGTTCTTTATGCCCGCAAGAGACTTCAGGATATCATTCCAAAAAGGAGCTCCAAACGTGATCAGTATTGCCATCAACAAAAGGCCGCCGATTTTTTTTAGTATGAACCCCCAGTATTTATTAGAAGCTTCTTCTGAAGCACCTGTCGCGTCTTTTTTGGCTTCCAATGTTTTGAGTTTCTGTCTATCCGATGACCATCCCAGTGGAAGTTCAAGCTCGCTCAGTTCGCCAATATGTTTTTCGATTACTACTTTAGGCAACCGGACATTAAAATCAACGATTTTAGCGTAGCTCTCTTCAAGTTTTCTCTTGCTCTCCTCTTTCAGTTTATTATCACTTTCATTATTATTACCGGTAGCAATCTCGTTAACAGAATCCTTTAGTTGTTTTATTTTGTCAGCTTCGTCATTAGCACCAACTGTGCGATAATCACTTTCAAGTCTGGTCAGAAAGTCCTTCGAGTATTTTTTGGTTTCCGGTAAATTATTTTCTTGTAAGAATTTATGGATACTGTTTAAATCATCCGGATCGGCAGTTTGGTTTACGAGTTTTATCTCTTTTACTTTTTCAGCGATTTCATCCTGTACTTTGGTATCAGACTGCAAGTACTTATAAATTGTAAATGTATCAACATTAAAACTAAACACAAAAATAAGACATATGACTAAAGTCCATTTAAGCATGTTTTGGCGATATTCTTCATTTATACGGCCTATCCATGAGTCAATATTCTGTTCCGTATGAAACCGATATTTCGATATTTTGTCTTCAACAGCTTCTATAGCTCCCAAAAGATTCCTGCATGCTGACTGGAAATTTGTAACAGTATTATATACTATTGAAGACTGCCGGTACTGCTCAATTTGATTGCACTGTATCTTAAAGTTTTTAATTGTTTCATCAAGCTTTTTAAAGTCTTCGTTTTTGAGTAGTTTCTCATGAATATTTAAGAACTTGGATAATGATAGTTCATTTGCCTGCTCAATTGCTTCTATAAGAGGCTGGAGCTGATTAATAATCAGTTTTGGAGTATCAGTAGACTTGGGATTAAGATCAATAATCGTCCGCAAGTTTTTTTTGAGCATTTTAAATGTGTTGTCTGCGCTTATAAGTTTTTCTTTCAGACGGGCAAATCTCTTATCGAACTCACCGATAAAATTACCGCTCCAGATTCGTTTAAAATACATCTTGATTCGTCTAAGATATATCTTTAAAAGTGCCGCAAATGATTCTTTAGATAAATGCAGCTCAGTTTCTTTTGAATACAGATCAATGAAAAAACGTTCCCAAACACCTACCCGCAGTTTCAGAATATTTTTTAACGCCTCCTGAATTGATTGAACGACTGTCGAGAGGAGAATCAGAATGCCGACAAACGCAATCAGAACCGATATGGTTTCATTCATGTTTCATCTCCTTGTTTATTTCATCATCATATGGTTTGAAGCAGCCCGGATAGCATTAATGTTTCTAATTATTCGGACATGCCTCAGGCATTCCCAGCCTTTTACCCCAAAAGCCTGATATTGAATCTGCCCTGTCCGGTTGGACGTTATTTAGAGCATCTCTGAATTCATTCCAGGCCGGAATGGCATAAACGCACCATTGTTTGATTTCCACCCCTTTGTCAAAATCTGAAGGAATGATTTTATCTTTTGTGAAAGCCTTTGGTGTTCCTCTTAGATCAGCCCAGTTCTTTAACACTGACAGTCTTGCTATTACAAGATATAACCCAAGGCTGTCAGTACCGCGAATCTGGCTGTTGATATCTTCTATCGAAGAAAGCAAAAGTCTCTTTATGCCGTCATAATCGTAATCTTTTGCCGCCATGTGTCCGTGTGCCTGATCGTTTTTTATAAGACCGCTCAGTGCGTTCATCAATGCGCGATCTCTGGGAAAGAGTTTAATCTCTTTATCACTTTTGGCCATGCCAACAGTGTTTATTGCATCATCGTATTGTCCTATTCTCCACTGGGCAAGAGCCTTGAGCGTATATGCCGTACCAAGAAGATTATCTTTTCTAAGCTTTTGCTCCTTTTCATCTATAAGATTTGCAAGTATTTTTGATGAAAGATGGTATGAAGCATTTGCCTGGGCACTGATCACAAGTGCATCACCCGATAAAGGGTCAGTTTTCAACTGGTTTTCAAGCATTGCTGCGGAATTGAAATGATTTTGAGCCTCTCTTAGTTCTTTGATATGAGATACACAACCCGATATAACAGACAATAGTGCAAGTACAAGAAAAACGCGGATTAATTTATTTATATTTATCCTGTAAATAGCTGGTAACATGGGCACCTCCTATTTATACCATGCTTATATTTTCTATGGTTATCAGCAATGGCTCTAATGAAAACTGTTTGCCTGCGGCAATAACCTCCACGGTTTCATTAAGGGCTTTTCTTATTTTTAAAAGAATCTCCTCGGAAACACCGGTTTCTGATATCCTTGACAGTACAGTTGATACTATCTCAACAAAAATTTCAGTGCGGCCCAAAATCCACAGCACATCGGGTTTTGCATTAACAGGCATGATCGTGTCAATGACCACTTCCAATACAGCCAGTATCGCCATTTGCTGCTTGCCGAAAAGGGGTATCTCATATATCAGATCCCTCCTTAGTGCCACAGCCGTAATCGTAGCTTCAATTACATTCAGTAATGTTTCAGGACTGATGCGTCCGGGCGGAATATTGCGTAATACTGCAAGTGCGGCTTCTATGGCAGTTGCAAGTGTGGAACTCTCTTTTCCTGCAACCCTGATAAGCCAGCCCGGATTTTCAACCACTTCATCTAACACTGCATTGAGTAATTCAACAACCTGACTTTTTGAAAGCCGAAGCGCCCATTGCCCTTCTCCAGGTGTCTTTGAAAGCAGATTGAGCAATTGACTTGATGCTGTTATCAGCAAATGTTTTGCCGGATCATTTCTAAATTCATCCGGCCAGAGAAATTCGACATTACCGGCAGTTTTTTCAAGAACTAATCTCATAACTTCCGGAATAATATCAGGACCGAGAACCCTGGATGAGTCTGCAAGTTCAATGGCTATCTGGCTTAAGATATTTGTTAAACCTTTATGATCGATTCCTATCAATTCCGGATTTTCAGAAACCGTTTTTAAAGCAGCTCTAACTATTGTATCAAGACCTTCCCGACTGATGAGTTTTGACAGATCAACAGTATCTGAATCAATGATTACATCAAGTACTGATTTGCCCACTGAACCAACAAGCACCTGATTTACCGGGTCGTCAATCTCTAAATAAAAGCCGGGACTGGCGTATATTACTTCACCGGCGTTGGCAAGTACGCTGCGAAGCACAAGTTGTGTCCAATCCTGCACATTCTCCCGCTTATCAAGATCTTGGCCCCCAAGTTTTTCTATTCGCTCTTTTGCATCCTTAATAAGACCCGTTGCAACAGCCTCAACCAGCTTTTCAGTTTTCTTGTCAGCATTTAAAAGAGCCGGATTATCCCCTATGGTTTCAATTACTGCAATAAATAAGTCTCTTATAAGTACATCAACCTTCTCCTCGGCAAAATCGATATTATCGATCGATTTTAAAAATCCTTTCAAAACTCTGCCTGTGGAAGATTTCTCATCTACTGCTCCGGGAATATTTGCAAAGTAGTCGATGCCGACCTCGATCAGAGTGCCGGCAATCCGCTGAAACGGAGACGGGAATGGACTCTTCCGGTTAGCCCATTGACGAACGCTTACAATGGACAAAAGCGCTTCTTTACTAAGACCGATATCATCTCCATCTACTTCACCGGCTCTGATATTGCCATCACGCTGGTAATCAACATAAAATGCCATGTACCTGCGTTTTTCATCCTTCGTCATCTCTCTTGTCTGCTTCATTGAGATATCGTAAAGCTCTTTCAGATCCGGGTTTTCGTCTACATAGATCTGCCCCGCACCATGGAAATACCCGTCAGCAGTACCTATTGAAGGTTTAATATCGAAGTTTGGCAGAGGCAACGTAAGGTCGCGCTCTATTGTTGTTTCAATATAAATTCTCTTGCCCTGTTGAGCAAGTCTGATACCCGCCTTAATTCCGAAGAGTATCAGCTCAGCCATACCTGTCATGTAGTCACCTCCTTTTATATCAAGCTAACTATGCTGTCGCAAAAGCAGTATCGTTCAAAATGCCCCTTTAATTCACGGCACCGCTTTTGCGACTGATTCGCTGCTGGAGTATAGTTTGCGACATTTCAGATGAACACATGTACCTTCAAAATGGAATGTCTTCTTTATCTGAATCATCTTCAAAATCAAAAGGCATCATTTCATTTGCCAAATCAAAAAAAACACCCAAAGACTCACATAAATTTTTCACAATTCGACTATGAACTTCTTTCTCATTAACATCCTTTGCTTTTGACATTGATTTTAATGCAGAAACTAATTCTTTTGACAAACCATCTATTATTTTTTCAGGTTCCATTAATTCTCCTTTTCATTTTATTCTGTTAAATTGTTTGTTTAAACGTTTTGAAATTGGCTCTGAAGATAGTAAAATAATGGCCGAAAAAATAATTGACCATTGAAAATAAGCAGATTAAATTCGTTTTGAATAAAGCATGTTATGGCTTATATGTCAATATAAAGTATCAGAATATTAACGGAATCTGATATCTTATGTATCTGCAAAACTATTCGTGCCGACAGAACATAAAAGCCAATTTCTACTGTTTTTTGTTCTCAATAAATCACTAAATAACAAGCAGGTACATTCTGACAATTATATTGACTTTATTGAATTTAATAATAGTATTTAAAATACCTATTAATTAAAATAAAATCAAATGATTCATAGATCCACTTAATATTTCATCAGGCCCGGATATTATACAGATAAATCTATATCCGGAATATATATTTTTTATAACTTAACTATTTTATAAAAAAGGCAAAACGCCTATTACTCAACTTCCCGTGACCCCAAGGCATACTATTTTACCTTATAGCTGTCTATAATAAAACCGGTGGTCGTCTGTACGGATAATCAGGAGAAATAATAAGCATGAAAAACAAACCCAGGCCTGAACCCCAGAAGAAAAAACGGGCCAAAATTATACCGGAAGAAACATCACCTGAGCAAGCAATTGAAAGCATAGGCGCTGACATGCCCTTTCCCGTTGTCGGCATCGGCGCATCAGCCGGAGGCCTGGCAGCCTTTGAGGCATTTTTTTCAGGTATGCCCGCAGACACCGATCCGGGTATGGCTTTTGTTCTGGTCCAGCATCTGGCACCGGATCATAAGAGCATCTTAACCGAACTAATCCGTCGCTACACCCGTATGCAGGTTTTTGAGGTCGAAGACGGGATGGTTATAGAGCCAAACTGTGCCTATATAATTCCGCCCAACCGTGATATGGCCTTTATAAACGGTAGCCTCCAATTGCTGGAGCCCTCCGCCCCGCGAGGCCAGCGTCTTCCTATTGACTTTTTCTTCCGTTCGCTGGCCCATGACCAGCGGGAACGGGCCATTTGCATCGTGCTTTCGGGCACCGGCAGCGACGGTGCTCTGGGAGTGCGGGCCATCAAGGGCGAGGGTGGCATGGCCATGGCCCAAAACCCAACCTCAACCGAATACGACGGCATGCCACGCAGCGCCATCGCTACCGGCATGGTGGACTATGAGCTTTTCCCGGGCGAGATGGCTGCTCAACTCATTGCCTATGTTGCCCACGCTTTCGGGAACTCTCCCGGAACGGCTTTTGCTTCGCCGCCCCAATCTGAGAATATACTTAAGAAGATCTTCATACTGTTGCGCGCTCAGACCGGCCACGACTTTTCCCGGTATAAGCCGAGCAGCATCAACCGTCGCATCGAACGGCGTATGGCACTTCATCAGATAGAAACGCTTGACAGATATGTCAAATTTCTGCAACAGAATCAGGTCGAAGTTGAGGCTCTGTTTCGTGACCTTCTTATCGGTGTTACAAATTTCTTCCGTGATCCTGAAGCCTTCGATGTTCTCGAAAAAAAGATCATCCCCGAGCTTTTTGCCGGCAAGCCTGCAGATAGCATGGTTCGCATCTGGGTACCGGGATGCTCAACAGGCGAAGAGGCATATTCCATCGCCATCCTCCTTCAGGAACACATGGAAGCCCTGAAGCGAAACTACAAGTTGCAGATATTCGCCACCGATATTGACAGTAATGCTATCAGCAAAGCCCGTGCCGGCCTCTATCCGTCAAGCATTGCGGCCGACATCTCACCGGAAAGGCTGGCACGCTTTTTTTCAACCGAGACTGGTGACACCACTTATCGTATCAATAAAGGCATCCGGGACATACTGGTTTTTTCGGAGCAGGATTTAATTAAAGATCCGCCATTTTCCAAACTTGACCTTATCAGTTGCCGTAATCTCATGATCTATTTAAACGGAGAGCTGCAGAAAAAGCTGATCCCCTTGTTCCACTATGCGTTGAAACCGGAAGGCATGCTCTTTCTGGGTACTTCCGAAACTATTGGCGGGTTTGACGATCTGTTTGCTGTAATAGATCGTAAATCAAAGCTGTATCAGCGCAAAGAATATTTTCACAGCTTTCAACGCCAGGCTATAGGGCGGTTTCTTCCTCCCATAACGGCAAGAGAGGTTACTGTTTCGCATACAGCAGGAAATACGGTCGGTAAAAAAAAACTGCCGCTTCGCGAACTGGCTGAACAATCTATTTTGCAGCAAATCGCCCCGGCCGCAGCACTTGTAGACGGAAAAGGGGATATACTTTATCTGCACGGCCGTACCGGAATGTATCTTGAACCTACCCCCGGAGAGGTTGCTGTTAATAATATCCATAAAATGGCCCGCGAAGGGTTGCGGCACGATCTGACTATTGCCATCCACAAAGCCGTGGCAACAAAAGAGGTCATACGCTGCTACGGCCTGCGCGTCAAAACCAACGGCGACAAGACTACGGTTAACCTGACCGTACGTCCGGTGCCGAAAAACCCCTTAGCGTTATCTGAGGCGCCCCTTTATATAGTAATAATAGAGGAAGCGCCGCAACCGGAACCGGGTAGCAGTAATCATCCTGCATTAATCAGTGATCAGCTGCCGACCGGTTATGGATCAGACGGGCTTATCGCAAATACTAGTATAGATGCGCTTAAGCAGGAACTGTGTGTCAAGGAAGAATATCTGCGGAGCGCCAATGAGGAGCTGGAAACCTCCAACGAAGAGCTAAAATCCTCCAATGAGGAAATGCAGTCTGTGAACGAAGAATTGCAATCAACCAATGAGGAGCTTGAAACTTCCAAAGAGGAGCTGCAATCTGTTAATGAAGAGCTGGCGACTGTAAATACCGAGCTGCAAACAAAAATGGCCGACCTTACCCAGGCTAATAACGACATGAACAATCTGCTGGCCGGCACCGGTATCGGCACTATCTTTGTGAACCATCAACTGCACATCCTTCGCTTTACTCCAAATGCCTCCAGGATTATTAACCTTATACCAGGCGACTTAGGAAGACCAGTCGGCCACATAGTATCTAATCTTATAGACTATGACAGCCTTGTGACAGACGTGCAGACCGTGCTGGACACACTGGTTCCCAAGGAAGTAGAAGTTCAGGCAACGGACGGCAAATGGTACATGATGCGCATCCTTCCATACCGTACGCTGGACAACATAATTGAGGGTGCAGTTATCACCTTTGTTGAAATAACCGAGATGAAGCAGGCAAAGGAGGCACTTCTAAAATCCCAAGACCTGGTACGTCTGGCGGTAGTAGTACGCGATGCATACGATGCAATTACAGTATATGACCTTGATGGACATATACTGGCATGGAATCCCGGAGCAGTCAGGATGTATGGTTGGAGTGAGTCTGATGCACTGAAGATGAACATCCGTAACCTTATTCCTTCCAAGCTGCAGGAAGAAGCATTGGCCAGACTACAGCAGCTTGGTCAGGCTAAAATCATAGAACCGTATCATACGCAGCGGATCGCTAAAAACGAAACTATAGTTGAAGTCCAGATAACTTCCACTGCTTTAGTGAATGAATCAGGGCGTATATATGCGGTTGCAACAACGGAAATGGAAACCGGACGAAAAAAATAAAGGAGCCCCATAATGAGCAGCAATGACAACCGTTCAGGACAATCCGGGCCTGCAACAAGCCAGGTGCTGTCTTTACGCCAGGATGCCGAAAAATTTTTGCGGGAAAGAGCAGCCCGATCGCCGGATTTTCTTAAAACCCTGTCGGCTGAAGAAACGCAGCAAATACTCCACGAACTGCTTGTGCATCAGATCGAGCTTGAAATGCAAAATGATGAGCTGCGCCGGGTACAGGTAGAACTTGGAGCTGCCGGAGCCCGCTATTTCGATTTGTACGATCTTGCGCCGGTGGGTTATGTTACCATTAGCGAAAAGGGGGTGATTCTGGAGGCGAATCTTACTGCCGCCAACCTGCTTGGTATAACTCATGGCGAGATGATCAAACAGCTTTTTTCCAGATTTATCCTGAAAGAAAATCAGGACATCTACTATCTGCATCGTAAAAAGCTTTTTGAGGCCTATTCCGCAAATAAAGAACAAGATACCGAACCGCAGGCTTATGAACTGCAGATGGAAAAAAATGATAATACAAAATTTTGGGCGCATCTTACCGTTACCATTTCACATAATGCCGACTGTACCCCTGTGTGCCGTATCACGATAAACGATATTACCAGACTCAAACAAGCGGAAGAAGATGCAACAATGTTAGCGCTGGAGTGGGAGTCTACCTTTAACGCTTCTAACGATATCTTCTGGATTTTAGACAATGATCAGCGGATTTTGCGGTTAAACAAGGCCGCAGAAAAGTTCTTTCATCATACCTGCCAGGATTTGATCGGCAAACACTGTTTTGAAGTTGTGCATAAAACATCGCATCCGATCCCTGAATGTCCTTTCCTCCGGTCACGCCAGAGCCTGCAACGTGAGGACATGGAACTACAGATCGGCAATGGTTGGTTTCAAGTCATCACCGATCCTATAATAAACAAAGCCGGCCAGCATACCGGTACTGTTCATATTGTAAGTGACATCACCAAACGCAAACAGGCCGATGAAAAAATCAGGAAGCAACTGGAGGAACTGCGCAGATGGCAGGCTGTTATGATTGGGCGTGAGGGCCGTGTAATGGAACTTAAGCATGAGGTCAATGAACTCTGCCGCCGCATAAACGAGCCTATTCGCTACCATAGCCAGGAAGACAGTCCGGCGGATTCCTAAGTACAGAGTTTCATAAAAATTTTGTTCTAAGAGCCAAAGCAGTACAAAACTAAAAAATCAATACTCCGGCAAAATAATGTTCCCACCAGGGCTTTCGCTATACAATCCGTATCGTTCGTCTTGCAATCCTGTTTTCATCATTTCCATCGGTTACAAGAACCCGCCTTATGGCACCTGCATCTGCGGAATCAAATGTTATATCAACAGTAGAAGGAGTTACTATTTCAAATTCCACATCGGCAGATGGTGTTACTACAACACTTCCTGCCGTTACAGCGGGATCGCCTGGCTCTGTTGTTAAAGTGAGAGTAATTGTATCACCGGCTGCGACATCATAAGAAGGGGCAGTTAAGCGAAAATGCGGTTTTAGTTTTATCGTTGACGTTAATGTAGTTGTAACAGGAGGGTTTGCGGGATCGGGGTTATCGTCTACTTCACCAACATCTATACTGAAAGTTACATCTACTTCTTCTTCGGGCGGATCATTTGCCCCAAGATTTACTTCAAAAATACCGCCGTCACCGATATATGCCTGCATTGCAGGCTCTATTTCTACATCAGGATCGGGATTGACCACAGGATCAACATGATCTGCGGGAGGTGCAACAGGATTGTAATTAAAAGCTGTTGTAAATACTGTTATGCATGGAACCGGCACAAGATAGAAACCGGAATTTCCGGGTCGAAGTTCATCTACTTTATTTATTTCCCAGTTTGAAAACAGATCTGAAACTGAAGGGATACCGCTTCTTAATAAAAGTTCATCCGTAACTTCAACATCAATCATCCTGACCGGAATATGAATATCTGAAAAAGCATTCACACCATGTGCCGTCAGCGCTTCATCAACAAAAGCACCGTTATCATATCTGTATATACGGCTGATTTCAACAGGAACCGGATCGGTGCTTAGAGTAGTTTGTGCTGTAATTTCATCTTCTCCATTGCTATGTAAAATATTACCCCCATTGCCTTCAGGAAGTGTAATGGCATAGCTGCGGTTTCCTGTGGGTTCGACATTTATATGAACGCGCTGTGTTGCAAAAAGGGTTAGTGTTTGATCGTTTTCTATGGGGTTACCAAATACCGATACGGTTACATCGTGTACAGTTACCCGGTAAAAGGTTCTTTGCAGTCCGTCTGATGTGCGGACAACGCGATCCGCCATATCTATGTCGTTTGGAACCGTAATCAGATTCTGGTCGTTTGACGGACGGCAAAAAGCAATATATGCGCCTGTCACTCTTTCAAGCCTTGGAGGCAAAGGTATTCGCCCCTGATTTGAAAGCGTAAAGCTTACAGGGTCTATAGCAGTAGTCAGCGGATTAAGCGGATCAGCTGCATTTTTTTGCACGAATATATCGGCAACTTCCAACCCGGTTCCTGCCGGAGTTTCGGCTGCTCCGTTTGGATCGGCGGAAGCTGCAGCAGTATCGGTTACTGAGGGCAAAAGGCGTGCTGAATCTATATTATTTATATGAGTTCCGGGAGCATCCTGCAAACCTTCGGTAATAACGGTCATACCATGACGCCCTTCTATTACATAGCCACTTGGTTCTGTTGTGCCAAATTTCCATGGGAAAAACCAGTATCTGCCAATGTCACCCACATAAGGAAAATTCGGATCTTCATCATCATCCACCTCGCGGCTGAAATCTTCCGGTTGTCCCGGAGGCACAGATGGCAAGCGTCTTCGTGTATAATTATGAAGACGTCCCAGCGGGCTGTAAAGATCACCACTTTCCTCAGAGGCTTCCTGTTCCATTTCAGACAAAAAGCCTTCGCCTGCCGACTGTTTAAATGCATTGTCCCAGAAGAAATAACCAAGAGCAGGAAGAAGTGAGTAAGATTGTGTTCCGAAAAGATATCGCCCAATCCTTGTCAAAACATCCCAGAAAGAACCTCGTTCCATATCAATGGAAAGATTTAACCTGCCCCATGGATCAAAAAGTATTTCAGTCCATCCCAGTTCCATTTCATCTATGAGCCAGCTATCAAGCCATCCCATTGGATCATGCGTGCCTATTTTTGCAATCCTAAAATTAGTCTCGCCTGTCGGAAGAGGAGGAATATCCTCAAGTTCAACAATACCGTCGGAAGTAACATTACTAACATTAGTGCGAATTGATTGAGTACCGGATGTAACAACCACTCTGTCATGGCGTGCAAGTGTGAGCGAATCATCACCCACAGCAAATACCTGTATTGCAGCAGGTCGATTCGTGTCTGCAATTGTTGCCGGATAATAGGAGTTTGAATCCCAGCAGGAACCGGGAGTATGTGTTGAATAAGGAGCAACCTGAACCGTACCTGTAAAAGACAAAGGCGTACGAACAAAAATTACTGCCGGATCAGGCTCAGGCAATGCTTCTTCCCCTTCTTCCGGGGCAGGGCGACCAACTGAGCGAACAAGGCTGGATTCCCCGGATTGAACGATAATCCGGGCAGCACCGCTAAAATGCACTGTATCAGCTTCATTATACAATCTTATCTGAGCGCCATCGTTTTCCACTTCCGCCTGGTAAACATCACCGGAACCGCCGATCCCCCGAACCGCAGCATATATAAGACGATACAGGCCGTAAAAGATTCCGCCGTAGGTTGCTCCTACAAGATTGTTCATTACGGAACCGTGAGTAAAGAGTTGAATAATGTTTACAAACCATTGAGCAGTTTTTGCTCCTGTGCCTATGCATCTGCGAAGCTGAACATTTCCTGAAAGGGTTGTATTGGTTATACGAAATTTACGTTCATCTTCTGCGAGCGGATCACCAAGTTCCATCACAACCTGAGCCCCTCCGTTTGTTACCTGTACCGAATCACCTTCCTCAAAATCAATGCCCTGAAAATCGGGTATGTGCAAAACGCGTATACCGTTTGATCTTACAATTTCACCACCAACATAAGGAGAGAATTCAGGTTCTTCTATATCGGTTGTAAGCTCAAGTATCATTTCCAGAAGCCATACAGGGAAAAAAGCAACCAGCAAAGGTCCCCACTGGGTACACTGGCGGGTATGAATAAGTTCGTGATCCCGTAAAGCCTCATAACGGGTTAATTCATAGCCTATATCCTGCGGAACATAGGTTGTACCTCCGGAAAGTTCCCCTTCCGTTTGAGTTAAAGTATCACGAAAAGCCATTGCCAGTATGCAATCATCAGGATTGCCTCCGAAAGAACCTGCCTCAGGCGGATCAAAAGCCATAATACGAATGGTTTGAGCTTCTGTTGTAAAAGAAGCGCAATATCGTGTTTCGTCGCAATTCTGCGGTGCGGTGATACGGCAGGCATTGCCGTATATGCCCGGATCATCGCCGAATTCTATTTCAAGATCAGGTGTATGAGTGTTATCAAATGAAACAGGAAAAGCCGCCTGCTCATCGACTATTGCAAAATAATTATGTGCTGCAAAAGGAGCATTTTCCCATATATTAAAAGATACCGTATCCGCATCTTCCTTGCCGGTTCCGGCAATCGGATTGCCGTTTACGGTTTGCCCTTTGATTCCGGCTATTGGGCTGCCGGTTGCCGGATCAACCGGTATCAGACGTCTTATGGTTCCGTTTAATACAGCGGGTGCAGGAAGGTTTCCCTGACCATCTACAGTCATGGTTGTTCCGTCAATGGATACTATGCGGTAAGCCATACTGACCGGAGCGCCTGCCGCATTCCAGGTTATTTCGACCATCTCTCCTTCTACAAACCGTGGCATCTGAACACGCGTATCGATTCCGCCAATATCTACATATGGCAACGCCGTTACAGTGACGGCATCGGCAAATACAGCATTGTAGGCCGGGCCGTCCGGTTCAAGCGGAACAATTGAAAGCCCTGAAGTATTTAATTCAAGAAGCCGGTCGAATTGAAAACTCATACTAATGGATTTTATACATACGGGTGCAAAATCGGCATTATCGTCTATAACTGCAATCTGGCCCGCAGAAAAATCTCCGGGAACAACCCAGCCTGCCCCCATAGTAGCCGTTGCAAGCCAGTTCCCGGCAGCATTTGCGGCGTTTGCAACATTAAGCCCGGAAATATCCGTAAGCGCAGCACCTATAGGTGTTTGCAGGGCCGTACCGTTTATCCGGTGAAGCAAAAAAGCTTTGGTATTTTCCAGATCCGGATCCGAATTTAGATCCAAAAGGTTCTCGACCGTAAACGAGCAATCACTGCCGGTAAACTGCTGCGCTGCAGGCAAACCCGAAAAACGTTCTGCTTCGTATTGCTGTGTTGTATCTCCCGCCAATGGCGGGGAAACTTCTATGCGGTCGTAATTAAGACCTGTTACGGTTCTTGTTGCCTGATTGCCTGAAGCGTCATCTATTAGAACATAGCCTGTCGAAGGGGCTTTTCTTACATCATTTGCTTCATATGTAATCTGCGGATTGGCTTCTACATCCTCATTTCGTGTTCCAACAAGCTCTGTTTCCTGATATTTTTCCCAGGTAACAGGATCACCATCACCTCCCACATCGCCAAGTTCTCTGTCTACAACACGGTCGTCACCCTCAACCCCGGTAACTATGGTTACTATGGTATTACCGTTTCCCGTTACAATTATAATTTCACCTGTTGCAGGTTTTGGATCAGCTGCTTCAAAATGGAGTTTATTGACATCTGCGGTGCATTCCGCACCTTGAGCTCCGTCAGGTCCAGGCTCAAGTGTGGTTACTGTTAAAGGTTGCACCATTGTATCAGGCAATTCTTCATCTATTGCAATTTGAGCTGTAAACCGGCTTATAAAAGTGGCGCCGACCGTTTCATTGTTTTGAATAAGACGAACAGGCTCACTTCGCACATAAGCGCCTGTTGAACCAATCGCATCAAACTCGGTATCGGACACAGGAGCGGCAAATACGTCGGCAGGCGCTATCGGTGCACCAAGACGCTGTAAATCAAGACCGGCCTGATCTACAATGCCGGTTAAGTCATGCTCCAATACAATATGGGTTTGTCCGTTAACTTGTGCTTCGGAAACAGCAGTTGTTATAAATGCCCGCAACTGAGCATCCGTTATCAGGATAAAATCCGAATCTACAACCGGGATCGGAGCTGTTGGCACAATAATTAAACTTCGATTGCTGATTGTTCCCATACCAACAGGGCCAAACGGTTCAATTTCCGTGCATCTGCATGGAAAATTATCATCATCTTCTCCTTTTCTCAAACCCAAAATCGGGCCATCAAAGTGCAGGCCTCCTTCCGGAAACCAGGGTACAGGAGAAAAAGGTATGACTTGTTCGGCAGCTCCACCGGACCGTGTCCAGCCTCTTGCGCGTTCTGCCGTATCTACATTGCCGGGATTTCGAGATCCGCGAAGTAAAAATTGAGTTCCGTGGTCGGGAATACAGTGCAAAAGTGTTCCGCAAAGAGTCGGAGTAAAACGCGTATCAGGAACAAATACATGGGCATCTTCAAGCTTTAAAAATTCCTCTACCTGACCGAGTATCATATGCTGGAAGGTTTTTGCGCGTTCATTTGCAATACAGCCGTTTCTTATTGTTCCGAAACTTCCGGTGCGTTCGCTTTCTATATATTTGGATTCACCAAATTCTTTTGTCTTTCCGGCAAAAATACTTCCCCACAGGTTTATTACAGGCTCAAAGCCCAGCCATCCGACAATATTGTTTTGTAAAGACCAGGTAAGATCACTTAAAACCATCCATCCGTTTACTTCTCCGGTGGGATCGGCATATGTTACAGGATCATTATAGCATAGTGCATAAACACCAGCAGGCTGAGCATCCACTGCAAGAGTGCCCTGATATCCTTCTTTTCTGCGTGGATCGTTTTGCGATCCATCAAAAGGATCAGGAGCATTATAGCTTGCTGTTCGCACATCAAGAATACGCGAACGGTAGTGCATAAATCCTTTGTAAATACAGCCGCCGAAAAGGCCCGGAACGCCATTTTGATACAAAAGCGATTCCCCGCATGCATCTCTTGGTATCTGCTCAGCATTTTGGCGTGTAATAATTCGTGTGGGTGTGCCGCCCGGATCGGTGCAAAACAGGGCAAAAAGTTTTTGTCCGGGTTTACCGTTTATTCTTCCGATACATCGAAATCCGTCCCAAAGCCATGTAAACAGGATATTGCCGCTTTTATCCTTTACAGTCCAGAGTCTTCCAAGATTATCGCGATGCCATGTTTCAGGCAGTTGCGGTATATCTTTTCTTTTATTGTTTGCATCATAAGATATATGTTCTACCAGATCGTTTTCCTGCATCTTCACAGGGCGACCGATAAGGTCATGTGCTATATGTCGTGTACCAAGCGGCGAATCTATTCGCACACAATTATGCCCCTGATATGTATACTGCCAGTCTCCTTTATTTGTGCGGCATAGTGTGATTCTATTATCTTTATCCCGGATAATTTCAGTTCCGTCTATATGATAAGGACGCCCGTTTTTATCCCACAAATATTTTTCAACCCAGCTTCCATGTATTGTCTTAACAGAGCGAAGTAATCCCTGGCCGCAGAGTATTTCGTCCACTATGGCAATATCTTCGTCGTAGTGATACACCGACCCGGAACAATATAGATATGTGCGTTCATTGCAGAAAAGTCCGGTTAACCGTTCTTTTTCATCCCGTGTATAAACAAGTTTTTCCGAAGTTCCGGGTATAGTAAAAGATTCTGTTTTAGAGCGACTCATTGTTTTATTCCTTAAAAAAACTGAGTTTGAGATTGATCTATCCTGTTGAAACACTAACCGATACTTGTGCCGATCCGGAACCGGTTGCATACCGGATTGCATTAAGCAGAGCAAGAATTTCGGAACGGATAATTTCAATGCCACGTTCAAATTCATCTACCACCCGTGGCCCCAGTTCATTAACCGATTCGAGTAATTGTGAAGGATCTAATGTTTTAAGCTGTGCGCCGATATGATCCAGCGATCTGTCAATATCTTTAAGCGCCTTTGTTGGCATTGCATTTTCAATCTTTTCAAAAAACTCAGGGCCTATAGGAGACAACTCACTTAAAAGCTCACTCGGCTTAAGCGCTTGTAAAGCCAAGCTAAGTGCAGATATAGTCTCCCATATTTCTTCCGCCAAAACGGCAGGATCGTATGCCATAATGGTTTGTTTTATTGCTCCGTGAATTTCTCCAAGTTCTGCGGCTAATCTTCGCGGATTTAAAATATCGATTTCCTCTTTTAAAACCGTTGTAACTCTTAAGAAGCGATGGGCCAGTACACCAGGATTAAATGTCTGCACAAGCTTTGTAAATCTGTTTATAAAGTCTCTTAGCGCATCTTCGCCTGCATCAAGAAACTGGGGAGTTTTTTGCATGACCGTAGTAACCAGCGCATCAAGTTCCGCTGCTATAGGTTCAGGATCAAGGGCTGCCAGAAAAGAATCTGCATCCCTGCAAAGTCGGGAAAGGCTGGTTTTTTCCAAAGAAAGGGCTATTTTTTCAAGATGGGAGCCCATTACTCCTGCTGCTGTTTTTGCCCCGCCCTTAACAGCATTTTTCACCAGGCCACGCGAGTCGCCAAGTTTTCTGCGCATGGAAGCAGGCCCGGCAAGAGCCACCATATGCATTGAAGCGTTTATATCTATTTCACCTGCCGATATATTGACTGAAATTGCCGCCTGTGCCGAAAGCTGGGCTCTTGAAAGCGGCTGCAAAAGATCTTCCATCCACTGGTATACCCTGCGATCAATTTCCAACATGGCGGAACTTAGGCTGCGTATATCTCTTGCCAGACCGCCGCACAGATTATCAATATAGCCAAGAACATCTCCGATGGCTCCTTCTTCCAGGTCATTAAGGATTTCTCGCAGCTTGTTCGGAAGATATCCTAAAAGGCGCACTATATCACCCGCCCTCACTTCGGGTTCGTCAGTTGGCGCCTCAACAGGAACGCGCTCATCGGAACTTTCCCGAATGCTTGCTCCCGGCACCATCTCCGCTAAAGGAGCTGTGATAGCTTGCGCTGCCTGTTGCCCAACTTCGTTAACAGCGTTTGCAACACCTCGTACCGCATTTTCAGGCGTCGGCATAGGTATGGAACCAAGAAGAGAATCATATGCTTCTATAAGAGGAGCCATCAACCTTGCAGGAGCAACCGCATCTACTGCATCAAGGACAGCCTGATAGGGTCCCCTGATGCTATCTGCAACAGGCCGTGGATCAAGTGTTCCTATAAACGAAGCAGCTTCTTCCACTATATTGTCAAGATCTCCCAAAAGAGTGGAAAGATCAAAATTTCTTAAAGTATCAAGCGCCTCTTTTATCTCATTTTCAAGAGATGTTATAAGTTCATCAGGGATAAGATTCGTTATCAGATCTGCAACAGTCTGCAAGCTTTCGTTGATGGTTGTTCCGACTTCCTCCGGTATTTCCATTTTAGAGGCGGCCTGACGAAGCGGCTGTATAACAACATCAAAGTCTATACCTTCAATGGATGATATCAGTTGTTCTATAAGCGGTCTGAGCGAATCAGGAAGCGGCATTATGGTAAGCAGCGTTTCAGCGGTTTCACGCAAATCAACCAGTGCGTCTTTCACCTGATCGGCAGCCTGTTCTATGCCAAGCTGATCAATAGCTGCGGTTACGGAATCTATAAGGGATTTGAAGTCTGCCAAAGCTTGTGCGGCTTGTTCCAGATACCCGACTGCCTGTGAAGAAAGTGCATTTATTTCTCCGCCGATTGTCTCTATAAATCCGGTTATCTGATCCAATACACCGCCGATTACATCTTCAACACCCTGCAATGCCGCCTGAATATCCGCCGTAAGCGCTTCGGGGTCAAGCTTTTCTTCTATACCGTTTAAGAGATCCTTGACCATTTTTACAGGCCCGTCCAGATTTGCATCACGGATAGCCCGTGCTATGGAAAAAAGAAAATCACGCAGCTGGTTTCTATACTCTCTTAAAGGAAGTTCTCTTAAAAGAGAACGTATCCAGTTTTCAAGCTTTACTACTTGTTTTTCAATAGGCTCGACAAGGTATGTGTTTACATATTCTTCAAGAGTTTCGATCAACTGTGTGAGAATATCTCCAAGTATCTCAGGAGGCAGATTTTCTATAAACAGCCTGATCTTTTCCATTTGCTTTCGCCATGATTCAAGTTGTTCAAGCACATTTACTTCAGCCTTGTTGAACACCCCGGAAACCCCGGAAACAGAATCAATAATCCGGCTTACAGGAAGTTGGCCGATCCGGGTGGCTACCTGCATAAGGTCATTGTTTAAAGAAGTAATTGTTTGGGCCCTTACAGTTTCCAGTTGAGCAAGCGCTGCCGTTAATTGCGTTGAATCACCTGCTGAAGCTGATACCGTGACGTCATTTAAAGCAATTATTAATCCGTCTGTTCTGCCGGACGGCAAAGATATATCCGCTATACCGTCCAAAATACCCGAAACTCCCGATCGGATTACAGAAAGGGAATCTATCGGGAAAGGATTAAGTATTTCAAGTGCCAGTTCAGCAATCTGCCGGGGATCTGTGGGACGTCCGGTATCTACAATTTCTATAATTTGTTTAAATCTTGGAAGATCGGGATGAACAAAGCTTTGTACATTCATAACCGATGATGCGGTATCAAGAATATCGCCTAACGAAAGGCCGAGTACTTTTCCAAGTTTTGTTGGATCATCGCCAAGGCCCTCTATCAGAGTAGCAATAATTTGAGCACCGCTTTGTATTGCTTCAAGATATTGTGCAATAGGAAGATAATCGGTATCTATAACATCACCAATTGAGCCCACAGCATCCACTAAAGGCAGAAGCAGTTTTTCAGGTGAGTCGAATTCTTCCCTAAGCTGATTTAATAGCTCACCGAGAGCTGACAGAGCAGCATCTGCTGCTCCGCGCTCAAGGACATTTTGGATATCATCCGAATTAATAGAAAGAGATATTGACTCCCTTGCTGAAAGAATAGCTGATATGTCCAGACTTTTTAAATCATCGAGTAAGCTCATCGATTATACCTTAATTTTATATCTGAAAGGTCTACAGTACAAAACAGACTGCTATACAGCACAGGATTTGTTTTGCAAAAAGGACCCTTTGGAAGTGAAGTTGCCGGTAAATGTATTGTTGTTTCCTCAATTGCCAGAATCTGAATATCATCTACAAAAAGAGGGCTGCCTTTCGGATCGGGATCAAACACAGCCACACGTATCAAAGGATGCGGATCGAAAACCCAGAAAAAGCGACCGCTTAAAGCCTTTACAGACAAGGCATCAGGACATGGGCTAAGTGTAACACCCGCAAAATCCGCCCAGATTGCATGTAATTTCTGTGCCGGTTCTATTTTCAAAACTACTCCCGGACAAGATGGTGTAAACAGCGTTTGTCCGCTAAGTGTTCCGGGCTGTATCTCCAGCTCGCAAGGTACCGGCGCACGACCGATTACGGCAATGCGGGCAATCGGAAAACCGTTTGAACACACAGGAGGAAGTTTATATAAAAAAGCATTTGAATCAAGTATCTTTCCCGAAAAATCGCCTGTTTTCAAGGGAATATCATCCGATGCCTGTTCAAGTATTCTGATACCGTTATATGTAACACTAAGATCAGCATTTGCTTCGTCCGGAGTTTCAAAAGGCAGCACTTTTTCAAGTGAAACCTCAAGTGCTTCTCCGCAAAGCTCGGTACGATTTACTCCGTCTATAATATGACAAAGTTCACCGGAAATAATAGGCTGGGTAATTTTAACCGCAGCCTCGTTTGAGCTTTTCAGTAAAAATACTATATTAAGTTCCTGATTATTTCCCAGAGCCTCATTTAATGCAGCCTGAAGGGGCAGCCGAAAGTCAATCATAACCGGTGCTGCCTGCTCGAATTCATTGGGGAATGTCCAGATTGTTTCTCCATTGGGTGCAACAAGCTTGACATCTGCAGGCAAATTAGCGGCAACTCCTGTGATTGTGGAACAGCGAAATAGTACCGGCTCAAAATCTTCCGGCTGATCTTTTTTTACAATATTTAACCTAACGGTTTCAACAAAGATATCCGCCACGGATAAAACGCCGTTTGAAAAGGAACATTCAATCAATGCGCTGGGAAGTACTGCCCGCGCCGGCGGTGCGGGCGACGAATATATGGGAGTAAAACCTCCTCTGCCGTCAGGAATAGACAATACGATCTTAAGGCCGCGTGAAGACAGGTCGTTTCTGGAAGCTACCGATTCATAGCCATCGTTGCTGTCTATGCCGGTAAATACCTCAAGATCGGCTATCGCAAGCTTTTTCAAGCGGGTCATAGAATCAAATGTTATTATGCAATCAAGGTTTGATTCGCTGAAACTATGAAAAACTTCTCCAAGCTGGAGTTCCCGGGACACGCTTTTGATATAAAACAAAGCGCCGGATACAATAGCTTTTGTAAGTCCATCGGTATTTTGCCATGATATCTCAACAGCATAACCATCCGGATTAATATTTACTTCGGAAAACGAAAGAGCCTGAAGAGAAAATTGTCCGGCTGATGCTTTGTAATCAGTACTGCTTTCAACTATTGGACTTGCGATTGCCATAAGTACCATCAATCAATTGTTGCAGTGATGGGAATTTGCTTAATCGGTTCACCGGTTATTCCAGGTGTTCCAACCGGCCAGAACCATCCCAGAGCTTCAATCTTTATTTCTCCGTATTCACGATCGGTAAGCGTTACAGATGGCAAGGTTGCTTCTTTGGGTAAAAGGTTTTGTATCAGATAACCCGGATCGGCATCTTGTGGAAAGGAGCTGCCGTTTTTTACCTCAAAAGCATTCAACACGTAAAGCATTGATTCAATACCCTGCACGCATTGGGCGCGGGCGCCGGAGTTTGACGGGTAGCACAATAAAGAAACCATGCAGCTTAAATACAATACTGCACGAGGATCATCATTTCCCGGAACAATTAGCGGACGCCTGTTTCCCATGTCGGCTTCACCCGGCTTAACAGAAATTACACCAAGAGAAATAACAACTTGATTAGAGGTAGTAATCTTGCTGCCATCTGATACGATAACAGTTCCGCTAAACGGTGCCTGTAGACGCGTATTCAAAAGATCCGCCAGGCCGCTTTGAAATTCGGTTATCATATCAGCCAACCCTTTCCGTCTTGACTACCAGCTCCTTTGCCTGCTCAATAAACTGGTATTTTTTAATGCGATCGGAAGATACGTGAAGAATTTCAGCAAGCTCTTCATGAGAAAGTGCTGCGAGTTCTTTGTAGGATTTAACATGCGCTTCATTAAGGCGTATCGCAAAGGTGGTACCTATTCCAAATATTTTTGTAAGATCATTAATTTCGTAGCTCGTATCGCCGGGGTCGGAAGGAATCTTGTCAAACACTGTTTTTAATATGGAATCTTTCATTTGCGAAAGTTTTTTGTCCAAATCACCACTTAGTAATGTAGTTTTTTCTTCAATTATAGCACCCAGTTGATCTTTCACCATATCCTCGATAAGATCTTTGGGCTCCGGGACTTTTCTCAGAATTTCTTCTCTGATTGGAGCTGCGATCTTTTCTGCCTGCTTTTCAATTATCTCCTTTAAAGCATCATTGCTTTCTTCATGAACCTTTTCTAAAAGGCCCTTTGTAGTTGCATCAATCAGGTTTTTTATCGCCGCATCAAGTTCTTCTTCCGTTACCAGTGTGTTTTCCATATCTGCAAGCCGTATTTCCAGTTTGGATGCATCCAGCAATTCACCTGAAGAATTTTCAAGTCTTTTCCGAAGTACTTCAACACTTTTTATACGGTCGTTTATTCCGGTCATATCGGCGATTTTGCCGTCTATTTTAAAGGCATCCGATGCTTCCATCACCGAGGCAAGTTCTTTCTTGATACTATTCAGGGAGGTGCGAAGTTGCAATACATCATCACGTCCGTCGGCCATACTGTCTATTTTCCGACTAATGGTTGTAACGGAAGATTCGCGGACAAGATCTTTTAACTCAACATCTGCGACCTGGTTTCTGACAGTTCCCACATCGCTTGTCATCAAATCGATGCGGCCGGAAATTCTTTTTGAGTTTAACTCTATTTTTGCAATTCTGGCTTCAACAGCGGGTTCGCCAAGCGGACCCTGTTCCATATGTTTTCTAAGCTGTGGGGTCAACCATGAAAGCGCTACCTGCTCCGGATGAGTATGCGGCAAAACTCCGGATTCACTTTCTTTGGCAAGGATTGTCTGAGCTAAAAAGATCAAAGCCTTTGCCAGTGTATTCCAGTCCTGTGCCTGAACCGGATCACCTGTTTCCATTTGGGCAAGGGGTTGCAATCTTTCCATAAGTTTTTGCAGCCTTTCCAGATCAGCCGGCGTTGCCATTATTTACCTCCTGTACTTGTTGCCTTGCCAACGGCGCTGTTAAATTTCAAACCGCCGGTTGCTGTGGAGCTTTTCCTGTATGTGTTTATTTCCTGATCGGCAGATACTACAGGGCCGGTTTCGGCATAGAGATTGGCCAGCTGCATGGCTTTTTGGACCGATTTGTTATTAATAAACGTATCTGCATGATCTCCTTTGGCTACTGCCATTTCGTTTATCTTTGTCAGCAGAAAACTGCCTGTTGATGCAAGTTTCTGGGTAAAATGGATAGTATTTGCCTGAGCTATATCTTCCATATCCTTCACTCGTGCTAAAACACTTTCTCTTATTGCGTTTGTTGCATCTGCTGCATCGAGAGTTTCTTCTACGTTTCTTTTTAGATTAGCTATCTCGATTTCTCTTTGCAGTTCAAGAAGACTTTTGCCATAAGCCTCCGAAAAGCGCATAAGATTACCCTGGACCTCGCCAATTTTTTCAGCTATTTCCGGATGATCATGGCCACGGGGAGAAATCAGGTTGGTAAGTTCCAAAACCGCCTTTGACAAGTCGGAAACTGCATCTACCAATACGTTCCAGTCATTGCTTTTAATAACTTCTCCAGGAGCTTTGGGACTAAGAGGTGCGACCTTTTCGGCAGCCTCGGTTGCCGCTTGCTGTACAGGCGTTAAGTCAGCATCGGGAATATCTCTTATAGGCGAATCTTTGAACAGATCTTCAGGTATCGGAACATGGACTACTGTCGGCTGCTTTTGCGGATAAAGCCTTATCCTTCGCTGATCAATAGGATTTATCAGGTTTGGATGCTTAACTTTTAGCTGATAAAATCCGGGGTTGAGATCACGAATGGTCAATGATCCGTCACGAAATGGTTTTCTTTCCAGTTTAGTACCTGTACTTTCTTCTACCAGTTCAAATACCGCATCACGATTTGCAGCGGCAAATCCGCGCATTTTAAAATTAAATGATGGCATAACTAACGCCTCCTGGTTTTATAATTCAAATGTTACATCAGAGCCAGTTTCATATCTGCCAAACCGGCTGCAATCAGACTTAATACCACTGCAAATCTCCATAAGGAAATGATACTTCCCAGAACATCGTCATTTCATGATCATCTCCTTTTGACATCGGGGAAAAAATCACTCTATTGTACAATGCCGATATGCTCTCGTTTTTTGATATAAGGCCGGCTTCTCGAATAGTACCCACGGCAGCTGCGGCAGGAAGTGTACCACGCACTTTAACGGTATAAACCCGTTTTTCGGGATTATGCTCAATGCTAAATGATTCCGGCGGCAATATCGTTTCGGTTTCACCTTTCAACGGTTCATATTCACCGTCCGGATCATTAACCAGTGCTGCGGTGCTGAAATCATCGGACTCGGGCATATCGGATGTTCCGACTCCCATATGGCTGATCGGAAATCCCTGCCCTGAAAACAGACGGGCAACCAGTTCACCACCTCCCTGCATTACGGCATTATCAGCTGTGCGCCGGTCAATAACTTCACCATTTGAGTTACGAAGCTCGATTAATAGACGTCCTTTCATGGTAATTCCTTTATTTTAACTAAATTTAACATTTTCAAATTCCGATTTCCCAAATATTGCTCCGGTTTTCGGCACCGCATCGGACCCGGTCGGGCCGTATGAGCTAAAAGTTTTTGGTGAAATATCGCACAAATTATCACGTTGATGCTGAACTTCGGTAAAAGGAGCCAGGCTGACTTCTGCCTTTATTCCTGCGGCTTTCAGTTTGTTAATACCGTTTTGCAATGAATAGACCAGCCGCTTGCGCTTTGTATTGGCGGCATCTTCTCCGCCTTTACGAAACCTCATTATACCACCACTAAGAGTGACGGCAAAAGATGCCGGAACAGCTTCGTACCAGGCGACAGCAAGTTTAATAAGAGGTTGCTGATAAAATAATGATTTATCAAAACAGGTTTCATCCATACGGCCTTGTTGGGTATCAGTCCCTGCAAAAGAAAGAAGAAACCGATCAAGCCCTTTCTGATCATAGTGCGCAAGAGGCAGAAACCAGAGCCGGTTTTCTCCCCTGACAAGTTTGATTGCCCGGGCCGGTTCAATGTACTGGTCATTATTCCATGCTACACCGGCCTGATAGCCTTCAATTGAACGAAGCTTTGCGGTAACATCAACTCCTTCAAGTGATGCAGATGCAAGCCCCGATTCATTGGCTGTTATCCAAAGACGTTTACCGGGCGGTATTTCACCAAGATAGATTAACGCCTGACCTGTTGTGATATTTGCACAAACAGGAACATATTCGGGTGTGGATACCATACCGGTATAAAGCATATGAAGATACGTATCATCTATTCCCCGCTGAAAGATTGCAAACTGATGAAGCGGTTCAATACCTCCAGTTTCAGGAATATATAAGTATTTTTTAATTTTCGGGTTTTCAATAAAACTGGCAGCATCTTCTCCGGTATTTTTTTGAATGCCGTCATTTTCCTGCCAACTGCGTACAGGCGGAATAAAAACCGTATCGATAGCATCTTGATAACGGTTTGTATACTCTTCAACAAATGACTTAAGGCCATGGACGGTTGTTGTGCCGTTTATCAGCCAGCTATTTCGCAGTGCATGAACCCATGCCCGGAATTCTCCCAGACTCTGCCAGCTTTCGTGCTCAATACCCAATATAGCTGCAAGCTTTCTTGCCTCTGATATTTCTACCGTGCTGTCAAACCAGTGCGCCTGCTGAACAAAAAGCATAAGCTCATCTGATATTTCCACCTGGAGACCCGGAAGCGCCAGAATCCGGCCAACCAGATCCCCTTCACGGTAAAGTAAAGGCAAACGGGAAAGCATATCTTCGATATGAGCCATATATATTAACCTTCTCTGACTTCTATTGTGATTTCATCACTTTGGAAAACATCATCTATACCAGGAACATATTCTCCAAGGCCGTCTGAGAGCTGGAAAAAGCTTTCTTCTACTTCAACGGTAATCAAGGCTTCATCACGAACCAATACAAATCTGCTGTCATCACGTATGGCCGCAGCCATTGCATCGACAGTAAGCGGAACCTGAGGGCTTCTTGTTGCAAGAAAACCATCAAAAGCCATGGTTATGCTTTCATCAACTTCCTGCTGTGTAACTGCTGGTTCAAGATAAACCGGAAGGAATGCGCTTACCGTGATGGTTTGTGCGACAGGTGCTGTAGCATCTTCAGGCTGAATCAGAGGAAATTCGAAAGGCTCCTTTACTTCGATTATCTCATTTGTCGCCAGTGTTAGGCTGTCTGCCGGAGAACTTCCTTCACATATCAACGATACTGCACAGTCAACCACTGCCGGGTTTTCCAGCACTATCGCCCCCAGTTTGGCCTGTCGAACCGAACCTCCTGCCGGAATTGCCGACAGATGATCTTTAATTTTTTGCGTAATCTCATTTTTAAGAAGCTCTGTTTCTTCTTCCGGCAATCCTCTTCCTGCAAGGGTAAGAGATATTGAGACCGAAACTGATTTATGAAGCGCTACACCCTGTATGATACGGACGCCTGCGGGTCTGAGCTCTTTTAATCTCTGCTGAACTTCTTCAAACACATCATCGGTTTTGTTGCTGTAAGCTATTTCTACTTTAAGTTCACCCGGAATATCATTTGGAAATTCAGTAATTGAAACACTTTGGACACCTTCTATCGACAAAAGACCGAATTTGATGGCATCAAGCGTACCATGCAAAACGCCATGCAAAGCACCGGAAGTTCTCTTCCTCAAATCTTCATCTGATTCACGAACAGACATGCGCCTGGCCGGTTTTGGATTTGTCACTTCTCCTATTCCGGCAATAAGTACTTCCAAACGGGTTAAAGTATTTTCTTCAACTTCCTTTGTGCCCGGGCCTTCTCCTCCGGCCAGCACTTCCCGTGACTGCTCATATGGTTCCAGGATAAGCGAACCAAGAGTTAAGTATCTGTTGTTATTACCGTCACTAACCACTGTATCAACCGGTATTGTTATGCGTCCAGCAGTTTGCGGTATGCGGGAGAACTTCAAACTAACCACCGGATGGCCTGCCGGCATTCGTTTTACTCCTACAAGCGCCACGACTTTATCAAGGGCATTATTTGTTGCGGTTTCAAGATATGCCGATTTGTATACAAAATCCAACTGCTGTTCGGTAGTGGCCAGTTCGCGACCGAAAGTTTCCATCATAGTTCTGGCAACAGATCCAACTGTAACATCCGTAAGAGGAGTCGGTTCTGTTTCTACCGGATAATAATTAACAACCAGAGTTGAGCCGATAAGGGGCATATTGCTATCTTTCCGGAATCTAATGGAATCCGGACCATCATTTCCGGAGGCTATCAATTCATAGTCATTGGGCGTATAACGGATTTTAGTTTCTTTGCCTTCCGGATCTCTTCTGATTTCTTCTATATGAGATATGCGTCTGACGGGACGTTTGGAAAGTTTACGTAAAACAATCGCATCTTTAACACCTGCCTCAACGGATAAAGTTTCCCGAACCGTACCACCGGTCATGGTAGTAAGCAAATCTCGTACAATTTCTTCGTAAATTCGAGGGGTAAAACTCATATACTGACCTCTAAAGAGAGTGTTAAGGTTTCTTGTTCATTAACAGGACGTACTTCCAGCGTAAACACAAAGCTTGAAGGAGTTTCGGATTTTCGGTCAAAAATAACACGAACAGCCTTTGCTTCAACCCTTGGTTCCTGTGCCACAGTTTCAAGAACATACAAGCGGCACAGATTTCGAAGTGCTTCCGTTTTACGACGGCCAATAAGTTCGTGCAAACGGGAACCGTAGCTCAAATGCCCTAAAGATTCTAATGTCCCGCGAGGAGTCAAGAGTCTTAATATCAATGCCTGTGCAATCAATACACGGTCTGTGGCGGTATCCGGATCAACAACTTGTGTTGTTCTTCCTTTACGTTTGGTAACAATATCAATCTCGGCAGCATCATGTGCCGTCAACCAGGGAACAACAAAAAGATCACTGCCATAGTTTTGTGCCATAACTATCCTATGAAAACCGTTCCTGCGGCAATTATCTGGCCAACAGGCGCATCAGCCGGATCATTGCAGGTTTTTACCGGGTCAGCCTGCCGCGCGGCGGCTTTGCCCCCTATTTTAACCGTCATACTTCCCATCATCACAGTACCCTTATTTGCAGGTGGTTTCTGGAAAGAAGTTCCTGGCGGAGTGGGCATATGCGCCGGCTTGTTTGAAGCAGTGGAATCGACAACCGCGGCAGCCATACCGCCGATTTTAACCGTTTGTATGCATCCTCCATCAATTAAGCCGTTGAAAGGATGCGGCAAAGGTGTAGGTACCGGCCCTCCGCCCGTGGGAACCATGACAATATGGGTATCAATTCCGGTAACAGTACAATTTTGCGTGGCAGCCGGCATTCCCATCAGTTAATATCCACCTTTGCTCCGGAGATTTTTACCTGTGATTGACCGTTAATTTCAATTTCCTGGGCTTCCAGAACCAGTTTGGTTTTAGCAGTCACAGTAATATTTCCGTCTTTTTTCATAACTATAGTTGAGCCTCCGGCTCCTATCTCTGCTCTGCCTCCGCCTGCCGTTGTGAGTGTCAGATTTATATCCCCGACTTTTACCGCAACTGAATCCTTAAGGATCTCAAGACTCACATCTTCAGACAAAGTTAATGTGCAGGAAGGTTTAGCTCGTGTAATTTCGATATTTAATTTCGGTTCATCACTGCCTGCCGGAAGCCTAAGAACAATATTGTCATCATTATGTTCAGGAGGTTCTTTTGATGGAGTATAAAGTTGCCCGATAACAACAGGCGCATGATAATCACCATCCATGAAAACCACCACAACTACATCATCTGCCGCAGGCATAGCGGCAAATCCCATTGCCCCGGTTGCAATCGGCACCCTGGGAAGAACAAGTCCCGTATCACGCATTTTCACGCTGACTGCATAATCCGGCTCTTCATCTCCTGCAGGAAACGATTCAACTACAATACCAATACCGGCAATCGCCTGGGATTTGGCTTCATGTCTTGCTATTCGGCTGATGCTCTCAAACAATGATGAAGTCAAAAAAGCCCTCCCGCAGAAAAAGAATCGCCGCTATCGGCAGTGATGGCTTCAATCAGTGTCGCGCTAAAGCTTTTCGAACTAAGCTGATGAGTCAATCTGATACAATACCAGGGACCTCCTGAAAGGCTATCCGGCATCTGCTCCGCACTAAAACAGTCACCGGGCCGAAAGGCCGGCATAACTAGAGTTTCGGCTTCCATCATGCTTGCATAAGCGGCGTTATGACGGTTGAGACCTTCCTGCGCAATGCTTACGGCATCTGGTGTTCTTAGCATTTGTGTTGGAATCCAGCGGGCATCATTACCCGGTTCGGGAGCGTCTGTAGGAATCGGCTTTATCGTTGGCCGCTTAGCATCGTAAGCATCGGTTGTTCCGGCAGGTCCGCTGCCTGTGGGAACGATTTGATATGAAACCGGAATACGATCTTTAGTACAATATTCTCTGATTTCCCGTCCGAAGGTCAGGTTTTTATCCGGACCGGAAGGCCAGGTTGAAGCTGTGAGCGTACCTTCCGCTGATACTGCCGCATATCCTCCCGCATGTTTTGCCAGATAAGCAATATGTTCGGCGCTTGTGCGGTTTTGGTGTGCAACATAAAATGCCGGTTTAATATCAATGTCACACCGGTCTATATCCACACCGCAGTCGGCTGCGAGATCCTTTATAACGGTAGCTGCATCCTGTTTATCAAAGGTTTTTGCAGGGCGAACGGCATTTAACATTAATCCGGCATCTGCAACATCAATTCTGGTTTCATATATGCTTCGATGCACAGAATAGATTTTGCCGGTAAGCACAGTTTCCATACCGTCTCCCCCATCTATTCTTATTACTGCATCATCACCATGTGAAGCATCCATGGCAACTGATGCAGGCAATATAATTTCTGCACGGTTAACTGCCGGCAAAAGCGTAAGTGTTATATTTACAGAAATAATATGAACATCATACAGGTAATTTCCAAGCTGAGCTTCTATAATTATATTGCGGATACTCATGAAAAAAGCCCCGTCAGATTTGATAATCCGGCACTAAGCTGGTCACCGATCGGACTTAAGTTATCCGCAACATCCTGCAAAGGCTGTAAAAGCCCGTCTACCGAAAGGCCATCCAGATCGGCCAGCGCTCCCAACTGGTCCATCAGATTCATTGCATCATCAAGCGCACCTGCTATATCGCCTGCCAAGTCAGTAAGATCACCCATAATATCCGTATCAAATCCCAGATCACCAAAACCGAAATCATCCAGACCGCCAAACCCGGATATTTCGGCAGGAGGAGGAAGAGGCGGACTTTCTATCAGGCTTAGCGAATATGTATAATGATTTGGGAGCCCCGCTGTTTCCTGAACCTGAAAATGATCTATTACAACATGCTGTATATCAAGAGCAGTAGTAATATCTGCTGAAAAGGTCAGTTCTTCTCCAATCTGTGCTGCTTCTTGAAGTGTTTCAAGATTTTCGGATACTTCTTCTCCGAAAAGAATGCCTTCAATAAATATCCTGTGTGAAGGGCGGCCGTTTCGCTGGTGAACTTCACCGTCAAAACCGGGAATGCGGGATGAAACAAAACCTCCTTCTATGCTATGCCTTATGGAACCGACATATTCCAAGGATATATCGCCTAACAGCGGAATTGGCCTGGTTGAATCGCCGTTACTCATCGATCAATACCTCTCATATCGGCTTCCTGATGTAAAAGAGAAGCAATTTGATCTGCAGGATTAAGATATGAATTTGAGTTCTTATATAAAGCTTTAGTCATCGGCAAATCTGACTCAGGCATCTTGACATCAGCTTGCCGGTATAAAAAGCGCGTATTTTCCGGTAGTAGGGGTTTTTCTGCCATTACATTTATCGGATCAAGGTTCTTTTCACCATCTTTTGTTAAACCAGAAGAAGATGCAAATACATCTGAACGATTATTTGATTTCTCCCATACAAAGTCTGATTTTTTTTGCATAACAGGTTCAAAAAAATTTGCCCCTGATATTTGATGATAATCTTTATTTGCAAAGAATTCTTTACGCTTTAAAGAAGCGGTTTTTTCATTATTGGTCTGCCCGAAACCAGTTTGATTTGGCTTCATGATAGTCTTCATAGAAGAAATCACAGGAGCCCTTTCTTTTTCAAGCGATATTGCAAGAAAAGGAAATACCCTGGTTGGTTTTATAGATGGTGTTGCTTCATCAGGTTTTAAAACAGCTTTATATTTGTTTTTCTCATCCCGATCGGTTTTTATCGATTCATCTTGTTTATCATATAATGCATAGCTTTGAACTGCATTGACTGATTTGCTGTCTTTGTTTTCGCTTTCAGCATTTACAACATCCGGTGATTTTACTTTTATTTCTGATGTTTCAATAATACTGCCGGATTTGTTTTGAATTAAAGTTTCAGCTTTTTGAAATTGACTGTTTTGTGAAAAATTTTCTTTATCAATTATAGAATTATTTTCTGCATATCCATAAAAGACAGAAGATGACAAAGTATGAGCGGAAGGTATGCTGCATAATAAATCAGATTCTTTATTTTCTACATTATCAGCTTTTTGGTTTATTCTATTTGTTTTACTGCTAAATTCAAATATTTCTTTCTCATAAACCTTTTGTTTGGCAGGCTCCGCCGGTTTTTTGTGCTGGTTACTCTTTAGTAAATCGCCTTCAGGCTTTGCAAGGTTTAACAAGAGGGTTTCTTTTTCGAAAAGCTCCGGCACAGCAGAAGATTCTTCTTTATGATCCGGCAATTTTTTATTCAGCAATTTTGAAGGCGTTTTTTGTTTATTTCGAACGCTTGTGTTTTTGGAGGGATCAATTTCCGGACGGATATTTTTCGGCATCAATAAAGTACTTTGTTCAAAATAATCAGAAGACGCCTCATAATCAATTTTTTCGGTTTCTTCCGCATTGTTTTCTTCTATATCCTTATCCGGCTCATTCAACTCTGAAGAACCGTTTCCTCTTTTTAAAATGGACATTGCGAGGTGATGTTTGATTGATAGCAATGGTTCCTCAGTTGAAGGTGCCAGAAGAATAGTACGCCATGGATTGGTAATACCCGATATTTGCATAAACAAGGAATCGATATAGACAGCCGGGCGGCTGTCTATTAGTTCGGCAGACCAACCTGTAGCCTTTGAAACCTTGTTTGCAGTTTCGACAAAAGTCGGAGCATCATTTTCCGCTCCTGCCAAATGCAGCGCAATTATTTCTATTATATCACGTTCACCAATACCGGGGCTAACCGTTGCAGTATGCGCTATTATAGCACTCAGGAAGTCGGCATATTTTGCGGCATGCCGGCAATTAAGGTATGCCGCAGTACGTTCACCGAATGTAATCTGCCTGAGTACCGGCCCATCTTCTCCGCCAATGCGAAGATGATTTTCATCCCCAATGGCGCATACTTCAACCCGGACAGGGCCTATAATCGCTTCGCCCCGGTTGGTATCGATTCTCAATGTCATGTTATTAACAGCAGCCTGTTATCCAAGTTCTTCGCGAACACGCGTAGCAGTAAACATATAAACTGCCGAACCAACGCCACCTACATCAAGTTTAAAAGTTTTTTCAGTTAAATAACAATCATCGAAAGATACTGTCATTTGCGTTTCACCGTGGCGCAGTTGAGAAGTAATCTGGAACATGGATTCACCAACAATCTGGTCCAATCCCGGACTGGTTGAATTAACGGAAATACGTCCATCAACATACTGTGGACCGGAAATCATGCCGATACGTTCAGCACTTCCCAAGGCATAAACGTTGTCACGTTCCTGGCGGTTGCGGTATTCGACCGACTGGACTCCTTCTATAGGCTCCCCGTTGATCAAAACACTGCTTTCATTTGCGGCAAATATAGTAGGCACGTTATCCTCCTGTTCTAATTTTTAACACGAATTGTAGCATAGATGTAATCAATGGCTCTTACCGGCCTTATGGCCACATCGATCCTTACAATGCCCTGAGCAAAATCCTGCTGAGTTGAATATACATCAACAATAAATGCCGGGTCCGTACCATCGGTTGAGGGCACAAGGGCTCCTTCACGCTCCATTCTGGTAAGCGTTGCAAAAATCTGCTGTTTTAGAGCTGTTCGGGCATCTTCGGAATTAAGCTGACCGATAAAATTTTCCGAAATAGCCTTGGTCTCACGAATGGCTTTATCTGCTACGCGTGTTACCGAAATCTGATCACCAATAGTATTCAATGCTCTTAGAACTACAATGCCACGCCCGGCTCTTTCCTGGACCACCAAAAGATTGGTTGTTGAACCCAAAAGGCGGTTTAATTCACTTTCCCGATAAGTTGACGGAGCAATATCGTGCAAAGGCAACGTTTTGAAAGTTGGCGATTCTTTGGGATTCATTCGACCGACCATTCCGGCAACTGCTCCATCTGCACGGCTTGGTGCAATTAAAACAAAACGACGGTTGCGTACAGCCGATGCATGATCCTTAATTTTATCAAGACTGGCAGCCTCTGCCGGTGTTACCGAACCGAAGGCTATGCAGGGTGAGCCATCATCAGCCATTTTAACCGCGTGGGCAACAAGCGCTTGATGGATCTGCATGACTTCATTATCGGAACGCGCCGGCTCAATTGATGAACAGATCAGGTCTATTCGCGGGTCTTCGGTCAATAAATCTATAGCGCTTTTATAGTCATTTACACTAGGTGACGTACCATCGGTAAACATAACCGGGCCATTTGTTGCAACAGGAAGACGCTTTCCAACATCAAGTGAACTGGCGGCACGTATCTGAATCAGGCTGCTTTTTGCAAGAAGCACAAAAGGCAGATACAAGTCACTATCCGGATTCATTGTAAGGCCGGATAATTCCTCCTGCAATGCAGCTCCGCGGTAAATTTTTATATTTATTTCAGAAGTAGTACTTGATACCGATAGAATCACACGAAGTCCATCAGGTTCAACATCGTCTTTGGGAAGAAGTTGAAAAAGAGCAGATGTATCGCCGTCAACAAGAACATCAATAGGTGTACCAAGAGAATCGAAAATGTAAGTACCTCCGGTTGGCAATGCATCCTGAAAACCTGCATCAAGAGCAACGACCAGATTCGATTTGGTATTAATAGTATCAAAAAGGTCATCCACCTGCCCCGGTGCCACTCGCAAATCGGGAAATGTTTCGACAACGGAACCATTAATTAAAAGATATAATGCAACTCTGACAATATTACCTGTTGCATCAAGAATTGTGCGGACTTCGGCTGAAAACTTATCCGCCCATCGGCGATTAAACCGGCATTTAAGAATTACAGCCGCAACCGAATCTTCGTTCAAAAGGGTAAGAATTGCAGCACTGCCGCCACTTACTGCCGAAACAACAACTTCACTTGCACCGTTTGAAAGGGCGTGAACCGCCTCTTTCATGCTGTATAAGGTTCCCGGCCCAACTAGCTGCTTGAGTTCGGATACCTTTGATACACCGATAAGACGGGTAGCTTCGGGTGGACGGTCTACAACCCCGACAATACCGATAATACCGGACGGTGCGGGTAAGGGTGGAAGGACATCAAAATGTGCCTCAACACGGACACCGGGAACAACAAGAGTGGACATACTACCTCCTTAATGTGTTTAGGGTAGTGGATTAAAATAGTGGGTTAAGGTAAAAAGACAAAACTACTTCTAAGTTTGTTTTTTTGGCATTATATTGGTGCTTTGTCAATAATAAAAACATAATCAAAACAAATATCGATATATAATTATAAAGCCGGATCATATTTTTTATTTATAGCAAATATCATAAATTAGGTTTTATTTGGTCATGATAATTGCTATAATTATTACAAATGGCTTTAAGAGCAATTGCAAAAAATGCTGCTGTGCTTTATGCCGGACATCATATTAAGATCATACAGGTGAATCACTATGTCATTTCAAGAAAGAGTTATAGAAATAAAGCTTCCGGATTGGATTAATACTTTCATAAGCAACCAGCCTGCTTATATGTTATCCGTTGAGGATCGCATGTCTTTTGTTATCGAAGCCTCACAACTTAATGTTTCCAATGGCACCGGAGGCCCTTTTGCTGCTGCAATCTTTGAGTCTGAATCAGGGAAATTGATTTCTCTTGGCGTAAACCTGGTTACTTTAGAAGCCTTGTCTGTTCTGCATGCGGAAATTGTGGCTTTTGCGCTTGCGCAGAAAAAAGCCGGCACCTACGACCTTGGAGGTCAGGGTTTGCCTGCTCATGAGCTTGTAGCAAGTACGGAACCATGTGCTATGTGTCTGGGTGCGATTGTCTGGTCCGGAGTACGAAAAGTCATAACAGGCGCTAGTGATTATGATGCAAGAAAAATCGGATTTGATGAAGGACCGAAAATTAAGGAGTGGAAAACCGAACTTGAGAAGAGAGGTATTGTAGTCATATCCGATGTCAAACGGGAAAAAGCAGCAAAAGTTCTTCTAAATTATTCCTTGCAAGGTGGAAAAATCTATAACTCGCGTGAAGCCGGTTGAGCCAGTTTCAAAACGCCCCATTTTGGCCGATCTTAAGCGTTGGTCTCAAATTTCAATCCTCGAAATACTCAATGTATTCCTGCGGTTGAAATCTTCGCCCGCCTTGAGCTTGACCAAACTGAAACGTTTTGAAAGTGGCTCAGTTAATCAAGATTTTTCTTTAGGGGCTTTTTTGCCCTTTTTCTTATATTTTTCAAGAAAATCTTCAATTTCAGATTTTCTGTTTTTATCCTCTGTTTTTTCCAATGCCTTTTCAAAATGAAAGCGGGCATTTTTATCATCTTTTTTGTTTATATAAAACAAACCCAAATAGTAATGGGCATCAGCCATATTATCCATTTTCCCGCTTGTTTCACCAAGATAATATAATGCCATATTGTAAAATGGATATTTGCCGGTTATGTTTAAAAACAAATCTCTGGCTTCTTTCAATTTTCCGGTTTCCGCTTTAATACGTCCCAAAAAGAATTGCGTCTCAGGGTCATCCGGAGCAAGGCTTATCGCTCCTTCAAGGGTTTTTTGCGCTTCAGGATATCGTCCATCCTGAAAATATGTTTTCCCAAGATCTCTTAAAATTTCGGGGTCAAAAGGATTCTTCTCAAGAGCTTTTTTAAAATATTCCACCGCATCCAATCTATTCCCGTTTTGAGATAAAATCAGGGCATATTTATATTGGGCCATGATATCTTTTGGATGCTTGTTCACATCCTCTTTAAACATTTTTAAAACATTTTCCTTATTGCCGTACATGACGAGAAGCCTTGTATGTGCTTTTTCAAAATTATCATTGTTTAAAACCGATTTCTTGTTTGAAGCCCCGGCATTTTCTTCTATTCGGTTGCTAAGATAGTTTATACGGTCTTCAACTGCAGGGTGAGTTGATAGATAAACAGGAATATCATTAGGGTCATACCAGCGTTTGTCACGTATTTTCTTTAACATACTTAATGTTCCGTCACCTGTGTATCCTGCTTTTCTAAGGTAATTCAAACCTATCTGATCGGCCTGTATTTCATCTTCGCGGCTGTAAGCAAGAGAAAGCGACTGCCCCATAGCAGCTGTGCCCATAAGCAGTGCATTCCCGGCATCTCCTGCCCCACCAGCTCCAAGGAGTATGCCGGCAGCCATTCCTGCAAGAGTTGCGATTTCAATTTTTTTTGATTTTTCAAACCGGTCGGAAAGATGGCGGCATACTACATGTGTAATTTCATGAGCCATTATGCCTGCAAGTTCTTCTTCATTGTCCATAGCCTCAATTAATCCGCTGTGAAAAAATACATTTCCCGCAGGTCCTGCAAATGCATTAAAATTTTCATCTTTTATTATATTAAACCGGTAGGTAAAAGGCTGGGGTGGAGCAGCAGCCAATATCTTGCCCCCTATATCGTTAATATACTTTACCAAAACAGGGTCATCAACAATTTCATAATGTTCTGCAACAGCTTTAAGAAATTCAACGGCAAGTTTTTCTTCCTCTTTCACTGTCAGGCAATAAGCCTTTTGAAATCCAAAAGAAGTTCCAAAAAAAAATATTATGCTATATATTAAAAGGATTTTCATCGAGAATTTTATATGTTTCATTATATTTTAAAACCCCTTTTCCGTTAATGGCAAAACACTATATTTATTTATCAAATAGTTACTTCACATTCGATTTGATTTGATATGATGTTTCGTATATAGTTTAGCGGTTATTATAAACAGAGATGTATCCGCAATTTAGCTGTAGGGCCAGTTTCAAAACGTCCCATTTTGGCCGATCTCTGCGTTGGGTGAAATTTTTAATCCTCGAAATACTCTATGTATTCCTGCGGTTAAAATTTTCACCCGCCTTGACCAAACTGAAACGTTTTGAAAGTGGCTCTGTAGATGTAATTTTTTACAATTGTTTTATAATAATAATTAACACTCAAAAAGTCAAAACATGAGCGTATTATTAGTAATTATTAAAATAAATAAATCATTGTCGTACAACAAAAAGGGATATTGTAATGGCTATAAAAGAAAGTGATCTTGAAAATGAAATTATGAGCCTTGTGGCAGATAACGAACTTTCATGCACCGATGCATTTGAGATTGCTCGGAGATTGCAAGTTCCGGCTTGTGATATAGGAGCTGCTGCAGACCGTCTTAAGCTCAAACTTGCACGGTGCCAACTTGGATTGTTTGGTTATAAACCTGATAAAAAAATTGTAATCGCCGAAGATTTTGTATCAAAGGAGCTTGAAGCCGCCATTCGCAACAGTCTTTATGATGGCAAACTTTTATGCATCAAAGCATGGGAAATAGCCGGCACTTTAAATATTACAAAATTTTCAGTTAGTTGCGCATGCGAATCTCTTGGAATAAAAATAAAAGAGTGCCAGCTTGGAGCCTTTTAACGACTCTATCAAACTATCAATGATAATTTTATGAAGAAAAAACCCCGTTATTACAATTTATTTGTCGTATTCTTGTATCTTGCTTTTTGCGTATTCATTGTATGGGTAAAGAACTCTGAAAATGCAAGCCTCAATAATATTCTAAAAAGCGGGCAAATAAATGTAATTACATTAAACAACGCTCATTGTTACTATTTTTATAAAGATCAGCCTTTGGGTTTTGAATATGAACTGGCAAAGGCTTTTGCAGAATATCTTGGTGTAAAACTTAATGTACATGTAGTAGAAAAACCGGAAGACTTGATACCTGCTTTGAAAAAAACCAAAAATTCTTTTATCGCTGCAAATATTACAATTACTCCGGAAAGGATAAAAGAGGTAGCCTTTTCAGATAGCTATATGAATGTTCGGCAGCATATTATTATTAGAAAAAATAAAGCATGGCTTATAAAAACCAAAAAGGATCTTACAGACCGGTATGTTCATGTCAGAAAAGGCTCCCCTTATGAAGATCAGCTAAAGAAATTAAAAGAGCAGGGAATTAATCTTAAAATAGTTTCCAGTGAAAATACCTATGACGAAGAATTGATAGAAAATGTTGCAATGAAAAAAATTAAGATTACTATTGCATACTCAAATATAGCCAATCTTAACAGAAGATATAATCCGCAGGTTGTAATTGCCGGAGCAATCAGTGACTTTGAACCTGTAGGATGGGCGGTTAAACTTAATGACAAAACTCTTTTATTGCGTATAAATGATTTCTTTAAAATTATAAATAAAAATGGAAAATATGCCGCAATCCGCAACAGATATTATTCAGGAATTGATTCTTTTGACAGCACGGATATAATAGTATTTTATGTAATGTTGAGAACAAGGTTTCCCATATACAGCCAGTTTATCAAAGAAGCCTCAAGCACTTATGGTTTTGACTGGAGGTTGATAACAGCCATGGCATACCAGGAATCAAGGTTTGATCCTTTCGCGCAAAGCTATGCAGGTGCTTACGGATTCATGCAGATAACTCCCGAAACAGCATTCAGCCTGGGATTGGGCAACATATTCGACCCTGAACAAAATATCCATGCAGGGGTTCGACATCTAAAGAAATTACACAAATACTATCGATTAAAATCAAAACAGGACAGACTGTTTATTTCTCTGGCAGCATATAATATAGGCCAAGGCCATATTTCAGATGCTATGGATCTTGCAATACAAATGAAAATAAATCCATATAGATGGGCATCTATTTCAAAAGTACTACCTTTATTGAGTGAACAAAAGTATTATTCCAAGGCAAAGTTTGGATATTGCAGAGGCTCGGAAGCCGTTAATTATGTAAACCAGATTATGCATTATTATGAAATTTTAAAAAAAGATGCTATAAGACGTAAAATGAAGAAGTCCCATGCAAAAAACAATCAAAATGAAATGTTTTAGAAAAAGTTTTATGCATGGTATATTCTGAAATACCAAAATATAAAAACCATGCTGTGTATCAAGCAGAAAAAATCTATCGTCCGCTTTTGAGATTTAGCAGAGAAGTTATAATCGGCCTTCCGATTTCAGCTTTTATGGCCTTTTGTCTCGATGACTTGCCGAAAACAAATGAAGTTCAAACATTTTCCTATACCGTAGAACCACTTTCAAAACGTTTCAGTTTGGTCAAGCTCAAGGCGGGAGAAAATTTCAACCACTGGAATACATTGAGTATTTCGAGGATTGAAATTTGAGCCCAACGCTGAGATCGGCCAAAATGGGGCGTTTTGAAACTGGCTCCGTAGACCAACCATTTGCAGGCAACCAGTCGCCGGATGATGCAAAGGTCGCGGCTATTGCCAAAGGGAAAACCGAGGTACTTGAAAAGGCGGGCACTTTTCTCGAATCACTTACAGTTGTTGAAAATTTCGCGCTTATGTGAAAACTCCCGTAAAGCTTGTACCCTTGGATTATGCAAATCCGGGAAGTATCTTTATGAAAGAGGGTTTTGCAAATAAATATAACTATTTTTTTTCACTTGATAATAGTTGCATAAGAGTGTAGAAAAAGGAATAAATCAACTAAAAACAGGGTAGTGTAAAACCATGCGTATCAAGCAAAATATTTTCATAATGTTATTTTTTATCATTGCTATAGCAATAACTCAAGGTTGCGGGGGAGTTGACAGGCCTTCAAACAACAAACAACTGAGTGGATTTGCAACAGATGATGGCGCTTTACCTGTTTATGAGGGATATATCGGAGAAAATCCGGATTCAGTTAAATCAGGAAATAAGCTTGGAGTTTGGTATTTAAAAACTGGCCGTTTCGATAAAGCAATCTCCGGATTTGAGGCTACCCTGGCAAAAGAACCCGGAGAACCATTTGCTACCTATTATAATGGGCTTGCTTATCTTGGTAAGGGAAATTTCAATAAGGCTATACAGATTTGGCAGGGTTACAAAAATAAAGATAACCCTATTTTGGAAGAAGCAATATCACGTCAAATCACTTTGTTAAGGATTGCCCAAAGCCGTAAGCTTGCAACAAAAGCTCTTGCTCAGGAAAAAACACTAATGGCAACACAACCCGCTTCCAACACAGTTGCCGTTTGCTATTATGAGGATCTTTCACCTGATAAAAGCCTCCATGCGTTCAGAAAAGGCCTTGCGGCAATGATTATTTCAGATCTTTCAAAAATAAAGTCAATACAAGTTGTAGAAAGAATCAGATTGCAGGCTCTTCTGGAAGAAATGAAGCTGGGGCAAACAGGCCTTGTTAAACAGGGTACAGCACCTAAGGTTGGTAAACTTCTTGGCGCTCGTAATATTGTTCTCGGCAATCTTTCGATTGGCAGTATTAAAGCCATAACCACCTTAGCTTCAACCGAAACTGAAAATATCAAAGGCAGTGAATCTGCATCTGTTGAAAAGGATAAGTTTTTTGAACTTCCTGCGATAATTATAAAAGATATAGCAAAAATCATGGGAATAAAGCTGGCAGATAAAGAAAAAAAAGCTATCGGAGTTGTTCATACAAAGGTTTACAATGCTTTGGTTCATTATGGTAATGCCTTAGATGCCTTAGATGCCGGTAAATGGCAAGAGGCAAAGAGTTATTTCGATATGGCCCTTAAAGAAGATCCAAATTTTGACCTTGCAAAAGAAGCGGCTTACAGTTGCCCGGAGGCAAATTATCCGAATATAAATAACCTGATAAATTTAAAGGGTTCTAAAATATCCACAGCTATTGAATCTTTAATGAGTTCTGAAGAAAGCAAACTGATAATGGATACTTCGACCGCAGTTGACTCTCTGATTAACAGTGATTATACCGGAACGGATATTTTGGGAATAGATATTGGAGATCTTGGAATAACCGGAGTAGGGGAAGAAACGTTAGGGGAAGAGAATATTGAACACCAACCACCTACTGGGGGGCAACTTCCAACTACCGGCGGGCAGTTTCCAACGACAGGCGGAACTTATCCGTAATTGTTTGGCCCTATCTGCAATAATGCACAGGTTTGTCAATATATCTGGACAAAAAAGGGATCATATGATGAAAAATTTTAATACCCATGTTATTACAACACTTATACTTTTTTTGCTTTTTTGCGGATGTGCCGGTGTTTCAAAAGAAATTATCCAAGAGGATGAAAAACCATCTGATGCAGCTGTATATCAAGTACCTGAAACAATGGCTGTATTGCCTTTTGAAAACAACTCGGTTACTGAGCCTGAAAAATATGCTCCTTTAAGCAAGGGGCTTTCTGCCATGCTGACTACTGATCTTAAAAACAGCAATACGACTCTTCAGATCATTGAGCGTGAAAAAATTCAGGCGATCTTAAAAGAAATCGCTCTTGGCCAGAGTGGCAGCGTGGATCAGTCGACCGCAGTAAAGGCCGGAAAATTGCTTGGAGCGCAATCCATTGTTTTCGGATCTTTTATGGTGCTTGGAAACAATGTACGCATAGATGCCAGAATAATAAATGTCGAGACCGGAGAAGTCCTGATGGCTGAATTTATAACAGGAGACATCGGCGGATTTATAAATATAGCTGTTGACCTTGCTGCAAAGATTGCAAAATCAATGAAAGTTGCGTTTAATCCTGTTAAAGTAAAGAGTACCGGCAATCCGGATGCGGCAATTTATTTTTCACAGGGGCTTGATGCGCTTGACAAGGGGAATAAAGAAGAAGCTAACAGGTTATTTTTAAATTGTATAAAACTTGACCCTGCATATAAGGTGCAGGTTGATAATGTGAAAGGTTTAACCAAATGAAAAAAACAGTATTATTCATGTTTGCATTTGCGGTTTTTATGATTTTTAACAGCAATTCTTTTGCAGAAGATAAAACAATTGAGGCTGAAGGGGTAAGTACCATATCAAGAGAAGATGCAATACGCCAGGCTCAGCGTTCGGCTGTTGAGCAGGGGGTTGGAATTTTTATTCAGTCTCAGACCGAAGTAGAAAATTTTGAACTCAAAAAAGATAAGATTTTTTCAAGAACCAAGGGCTATATCAAAAGATTTTCGATACTAAAAGAAAGTAAAGAAGAAGACCTGTTTAAAATAATCATAAAAGCAACGGTTTCTCTTGATAAAATCAAAGATGACCTTATTGCTATGAAGATACTTCTTGCAAGCATGGAACATCCAAAACTGATGATTCTTATCGAAGAGGATTATAAGAGTATGGACAATCTGGGAATGGGAATTGCCTCAACAGAAATGGCTTCTTTGCTTGGCGCCAAAGGATTTGAACTTGTTGATAAGTCTCAGGTTGATGCAATAATAAATAATAATCAGGGAAGGCAGGCTCTTGCCGGAAACACAAACGCAGCTAAGGCATTAGGGCTGAAATTCGGAGCACAGTATGTTGTCGTGGGAAAAGCTGTCGCTCAGGATGCCGGAGAGGCTTATCCAGGTTCAGGGTTAAAATCAATACAGGCAAGCCTTCAATTAAAGGTTATTCAGACTCAGACAGGTCTCGTCTTAGGCTCGGTAGTTAAAACCGGTGTCTCTGCCCATATAAGTCCTCTTACCGGGGCAACGACAGCAATCCAGATGTGTGCAAAAAAAGCTGTTGATGAATATCTGGTAAATGCAATTACCAATTCCTTCCAGGATTTTTTAAATAATGGCACTCCCCTTAAACTGCATGTCACCGGCGTGGACTCTTTTCAGAAATCAAGATTGGTTATCGGAGCAATAGAAGAAACAGAAAAAGTTGCAAGTAGCAAGAAAGAAGGATGGAGTAAAGCTGGCGGTATCCTGGAACTCGGCCTGCTCTACAAAGGAACAAGCGAGGAACTGGCTGAAGTGATTGACGGTAAAAAAGTCGGTGACGGAAAGCTTGAAGTTATCGATGTTGCACCCGAAAGGCTTGACTGTAATCTGAAATAAATTTTTTAAACCATAAAATTGGAGACTAACAAAATGAAACGTTCTGAACAGTTAACACTTGAAGGATGGGAAAAGCGAGCAACTTATGATGATCCACGCCTTTCAGAAATGTTAGAAATGTATAAAGAAATAGGCTTTGAAGTGCTTTTGGAACCCTTTGATGCTGATGCAGAGTCTGGTTGTGCTGAATGCATGAAAGCTTCGCCACAAAAATACCAAACAATCTATACGCGTAAAAAATCTTAAGAATCAAAAAAATTCTCATAATATGGAAAATAAATCTAATTTTCAGCCACAGCATTTCGCAGTTATAGGAGCTGGCCCGGTTGGATGTATTGTCTCGGCATTACTATCAAAAAACGGATATGAAGTAACCTTATGTGATGTGGTTCCGGAGCTGGTGAAACCGGCCATAAATCCGGGCATTATCATTGAAGGAGCAGAAAATATACAGCAGAGTGTATCCCGCACATGTACAAGCGTAGAAGATCTTTGCGAAAAAGTACCTGATGTAATAATTCTTGCTATAAAAGCAAACACGCTTTCACTCGTTTCCTCTGCCATAGAAGCATTTTACAAAGAAGGTATGTATGTTATAAGCTGGCAGAACGGGATAGATACTGAATCCGAAATAGCAAAAACTCTCGGTAAAAAACCAGTTATGAGAGCGGTTGTAAATTACGGATGTGAGCTAATCGGACCATGTCATGTCCGCATGTCTTTTAATCACCCCCCGCATTATTTACAGGAACTTGATAAAACATCAACTAAGGCTGCAATTGAAATTGCTGAAATATTGACAAAATGCGGTCTTCATACCAAACATACCGATGAAATAAATTCCATGATATGGCGAAAAGCAATTCTTAATTCCTGCATGAATCCGGTTTGCGCAGTAACCGGACTAACGATGTCCCAGGCCATGAACGATCCTTTTGTATTTCAGATTATAGATTCTCTTGTAAAAGAATGTGTTGCCGTTGCCAGGGCAAACGGAATAGATCTTGGCTGGGATTTTTATCCCTATGCATTAGAATATATGGGAAATGCCGGTGATCACAAACCTTCCATGCTTACAGATATTGAAAACAACCGCAGAACTGAAATTGAATTTATGAACGGAAAATTTGTGGAATATGGCAGGCAGACCGGAATGGAAACACCTTACAATAAAACCTTAAGGGCTCTTATTAAAGCTCTTGAGCCAAAATAATAAGCTTTTTACAGCTTTACCGTTATGAAGACAAATCCTTTGTATGTTGGAATCGATGTTGGAGCATCCAGAACAAAAGTTGCCGTAATTGATTCCTGTAAAAATCTGGTCGGATATGCAGTAGAAAAATCGGGAACAGATTTTTTGGCAACCGCAAAAAAATGCTTCGATCTATCCCTTGCCGCATCTAAATCATCTAATAACAATGTAAGCCGTATCATTGCAACCGGATATGGGAGGAAAAATGTTTCTTTTTCCAATGAAACAAAAACGGAGATAAGTTGCCATGGGAAAGGATCTTTCCACTGTTTTCCAAGACAAATTTCAATTATTGATATCGGCGGCCAGGATAACAAAATTATAAAACTTGATAAAGATGGCCGAAGGCTAAATTTTGTGATGAACAGAAAATGCGCAGCCGGAACCGGAGCTTTTCTTGAAGAAATGTCTGCACGCCTTGATATACCTCTTGAAAACATGGACATTCTTGCCAGACAATCTGTTGATACGGTTGAACTTGGAAGCTACTGCACTGTTTTTTCAGCTACGGAAGTATTAGGAAAAATCCGGCAGGGGAAAAATGTCCCGGATATAATTAAAGGACTTTTTTTATCCGTAATAAAAAGGGTGCTTGAAATGGACTCACTTGGCGATAATGTCGTAATGACGGGAGGGGTTGTTGCTTATAATCCTTTCCTTGTCAAAATGATGGAAAAAATTATAGGAAGAAAGATTTTGCTGCCCGAATACCCTCAACTTACAGGCGCTATCGGAGCAGCTCTTTACGCAATCGAAACAACACCCTAAGGTATAATCCAAATTTCTATCAACTCAAATAAGAAGTAAAAATTTCCTTCCGAAATCTTTAGATTACCCTGCTGATCATAATCCCTATTATCCCAATATATTTGACAAAAATAATTCAAAATCTTCAGATCATAACCGAAAGTATCTTTACCTGTATCTCCGATACAATTAAAGATTTTATTTTATCATGCCGATAGATGAGATAACAGGTATTTATATTACCGGTCCTGTCCGGGGAGAAATATCTCTATATTAAATTTTTTCAATAACCACTTAACATAAAGCACCATATTAAAAGATAATAAGTGATATGCCGGAAAATCAAAAAAAAATTCTTGTCGTGGATGATAGTCCTATAACCAGAAAGATATTAAAAAGAGAACTATCAGAAGGCGGATATATATTAGAGGAAGCCTGTGACGGAAAAACAGCTCTTGCAATATTTAGTGAATATATGCCGGATTTGATCACCCTTGATATCGAAATGCCGACACTTGATGGCTTTGAAACTTTCAAGAAACTTCAAAACAAGCAAAATTCCGGCATTTTCAAACATTCAAAGAAATGCCAGGTACCCGTTATATTTGTAACCGGAAACGATAACCTTAAAGACAGGAACAAAGGATTTCAACTTGGAGCTGCGGACTTTATCACAAAACCATTTTCAAAAGGCGATATACTATCAGCCGCAAATAAAATTCTAAAACCTGAAAACCGTTTAATGAAGTTAACGGCGCTGGTAGTGGATGACAGCCCGACATTAAGAAGTATAGTATCATCTACTTTGGCAAGGGAAGGTGTGAGTGTTATTGAAGCCGGAGACGGTTTTGAAGCTTATACAATTCTTTATGCCAGAAAAGAAGAAATAGATATGGTAATAAGCGATTTATCTATGCCTCAACTGAATGGAGATGAGTTATGCAAAAAAATAAGAAATGAGCTTTTTTTGCATGATCTTCCTTTTATTCTGCTCACAGGGTCAAGTGATCAATCAAAGCTTTTGGAAATGTTTAAATCAGGCGTAACTGACTATATTACCAAACCCTTTGTAAGGGAAGAATTACTGGCCAGGCTTACAGCTCATATAGAAAGGGCACATCTCAACAAGCATCTTCGCGAAACGGTGGAAGAGCTTGAAAAAACGAAAATAAAAACAGAATCGGCAAACAAGGCAAAAAGCGAATTTATAGCAAACATCAGCCATGAATTCAAAACTCCGTTAAATGCTATTATAGGATTAACAGATCTTGCGTTAAAAAACGAGTTAACGCCAACACTCGAGAATTATTTGGAAAAAATAAGCATTTCATCTCAATCGCTTTTGGTAATTATTAATGATATCCTGGATTTTTCTAAAATTGAAGCAGGAAAACTCGACATTAAATCCGCTAAATTTCAATTGGATGATGTAGTAAAGCATCTTACAAGCCTTATAGGTGATGAATGCGCAAAAAAGGACATAAATTTTACTGTTGAGATTGAACCAAATGTTCCGCAGACTCTTATTGGCGATCATTTGCGTTTAGAGCAGATTCTTGTCAATCTGGCAAATAATGCCGTTAAATTTACCAAAAGCGGTGAAATTACAATACATGCTAAACTTCTTAATGAGAATGACGATGGAGTTAATATACAATTTTCAGTCAGTGATACAGGAATAGGCATGGATCCTTTTATTGTTCCAATATTGTTTGGTGCTTTTACCCAGGCAGACGGAGCCTCGTCCCGCAAATATGGCGGAATGGGATTAGGTCTTGCTATATGTAAACGTCTTGTAAATATGATGGGGGGCCACATCTGGGTTGAAAGCAATCCGGGAAAAGGCAGCACATTTTATTTTACGGTATATTTTAAAATCAGTAAAAACAAAATAGACCCCTGCGTACAATCTCCGGCAGGTTGTTCGGATATGAAAGTATCTATAACAAATATTTTAAATAAAGCGGATTTACAAAAAATTGCCGGCACACATATTCTTCTTGTTGAAGACAATTTACTAAATCAGCTAATAGTGCAAGAAATACTGGAAAATGCCGGTGTTCGCGTAACCATTGCAAATAACGGCAAAGAGGCCCTTAAAGCTTTGGAAGTATTAATGGTTGATGCCGTATTAATGGATATCCAAATGCCGAAAATGGATGGATACGAAGCTGTCTGTTTAATACGAAAAGAAAAGCGTTTCAAAGGTCTGCCAGTTATTGCCATGACTGCATATGATAGAAAAGGCGACAAAGAGAAATGCCTTAAGGCAGGCATGACTGAATACTTGTCAAAACCGATTGATAATGACCTGCTGTTGTCAACTCTCGCTAAGTGGATCAAACCTGAAGGGGCAGAAAAAATTTTGCCTCTTATGACATCGAAAAAATCTGAAAAGCAAGAAGATATTTGTTTGCCGGAGACATTACATGGTATTGATATTAAGACCGGATTAAAAAGATTTGAAGGCAATAAAAAACTTTATAAAAAAATACTGCTTCAGTTTATATCAGAATTTAATGACGCTTCGGAAAAGATGCGGGATATAATCCGCAAGGGGGATATTGAAGAGGGAGAAGCTTTGGTTCATAATATAAAGGGAGTATCCGGCAACATTTCTGCCTATGATCTGCAATCAGCTTCTATAAAGCTTGAGGCCGCTTTTAAACAAAGCGACAGTGGAAATTTTGTCAGCCTCTTAAGTGATTTCGATAATACTTTGCATCAGGTACTGACATCAATAAAACAACTTAAAAAAATGGACGCTTTACAAATTATAAACTTTCCCGAATCATCTCCTGATATTGAAACACTTTCACCTATATTTTCCAGGCTCCAGCAGCTTTTGAAAAGAAATGATCTTGTAGAGGATGAATTGTTAGAGTCATTGCAAAAACAAGTTTCAGGGTCCCGGTATGAAAACAATATAAAAACTTTTGAAGAATATCTTGATAAATTCGATTATCAAAATGCACTATCCGTTTTATCCAATATGAGTGAATATATGGGTATTTCTTTGGAGAGCCTTGAATAGCTCTCTTATAAATAAAGGAAAATTATGCTCCTTGATGAATCTAAACAAACTATATTGATTGTAGATGACATGCCGATAAATATACAGGTTATGGCAAGAGGTCTAAAATCAGATTACCATATTAAAATTGCAACCGATGGGAAAAAGGCTATTGAAATCTGCAAGTCTGAAAATCCTCCGGATTTAATTTTGCTTGATATCATGATGCCGGGAATGGACGGCTATGAAGTTTGTAGTATTTTAAAACAAAATATAAAAACTCAAAATATTCCTATTGTATTTGTTACAGCTAAAGGTGAAGTTGAAGATGAGACTAAAGGGTTGGAATCAGGAGCAGCGGATTATATTACAAAGCCTTTTCATATGCCCATAGTAAAAGCCAGAGTGAATACACATCTTGAGCTAAAAAGAAAAAGCGACATGCTGGAACATATGTTAGCGATAGATTCTCTTACCGAAATACCAAACCGCCGACACTTTGACAAGGTATTTGAATCCGAATGGAATAGGGCTAAACGCTCAGGTTCACTTGTTTCACTAGTAATACTTGATATAGATTATTTTAAAAAATTCAATGACAATTACGGGCATCCGGCAGGTGATGAGTGTTTAAAGCTTGTAGCTCAAGAATTAAAACAATGCATAAAAAGATCCGGTGAAATCATTGCCCGTTACGGAGGCGAAGAATTTGCAGCAATTTTGCCGGGCGTAAGCCAGGATGATGCTCAGAAACTGGCGGAAAAACTTCGAAATCATATCGAATCATTACAAATTATACATGCATACTCCGATGTGGCAGATTGTATAACAATCTCTTTAGGAGTAGCAACCACTTCTCCTAAAGATGGTTTGGAACCGGCTGAATTCATAAATACTACAGATAAAATGCTTTATGAAGCCAAAAGCCAGGGCCGCAATCAGGTTAAAGGGAAAACGCTTTAATAAATACTATCTGTCACATTACATGTTCCTGTTAACTTATAATCAGAAAAGCAAACCAATATTCATTCGTCCTCAAAAAATTGCTTATCCTCCACTTCCCCCTTTTATAATTGTGCCATATGGCAAAAAGGAGATTAAGGGGGTTGTTTCCTTATTCAATATTCTTCTTTCTTTCAAATGCGTTCTATACCCCACACCCAGCCATTGCAATTAAGATCCTTAATTTTTCAATAAGTGACTAAAGCTGAACTGACACTAAATACTACCCTAAGTTTAAAAATTTACCCCATCCCCAATACTTCGCCTTTCAAGAAAAATATAATGCCGTTCTCAAAAAATTATCAGTTGATATTTGTTGCATATATTGCTACAAGATTTGTAGCTGAATAACAATCATTTTATTGAGGCCACCAATGACAACTAAATATCTGGTGCATAATGCTTGGAGCCACTTTCAAAACGTTTCAGTTTGGTCAAGGTCAAGGCGGGCGAAAATTTTAACCGCAGGAATACATGGAGTATTTCGAGGATTACAATTTGAGCCCAACGCTGAGATCGGCCAAAATGGGGCGTTTTGAAACTGGCTCCTTGGGATAGCTATTTACTGTAAAGGAATACCATGTCAGAGATTAAAAAAGTGAACAAAGAAGAAACATCCGGACAACGGTTAGCCAGGCTTAGAATTGAAAGAGGGTATTCCCAGAGGAGCCTTGGAAAAGAAACGGGGATATCTCACAGGATGATCGCTTATTATGAAAAACAGGCTCAAAATCCTCCTGCCCATGTCATGCCGGTGCTTGCAAAAGCGCTGGATATCTCTATAGATCAATTGTTCGGGATAGAGAAGATTGAGAGGGAAGGCAAAAACAAAGATATGCGCCTATGGCGACGGTTTAGTCAGATTGAAAAGCTGGATATCAAAGAGAAACGTCAAGTTATCCAGTTGCTGGATTCTTTTATTGAGAAGGAACAACTGAAACAGAAAGCACAGCGTTCCTAATATTAAGGAGAAAAGACCCTATGTCTCATGCAGAAAACATAAACATAAAAGAACTGGCCAGCACCCTGGAACCCATGATCAGGCGGGTTGTCAGGGAAGAATTATCAAAAATCTTAAAAAAGAACATGGATGTTTTCCAACTCACGCCGGAAATGCCTCTTTATAAAGACATGGAAGAAATAGGCAAACGCAAAAAACATAATAAGATCAAGTTGCATTCCCACGACGAGGTATGGGGTGAGTAATTACCAAGCCGTTTATGAGCAAAGGTTTGTCACTAATCTAAAACGGTACAGTGCCATGCGGGAGCAAATAAAGCGCCGTGTTGAAAGAGTCCTGGCCGATCCGTATCATAATGCCGAAAAGCTTACAGATACCTCCGGGAAGCTCAACTTGCGTGGATGCCGCAGCACTCGCATTGATAGAAACTTCCGCGTCATATTTACGATCTGCGAAGAATGCCGGAAGATACCGGCTTGCGCATATTGCCTTTGTGAAGGGCTGGAAGACAAGACAGTTATCTTTTTAACGGTAGGCCCTCATGACAAGGCTTATGCCATAAAATGAAAAAGGTAGCCGCTATCATCTTAACGCCCAGCCTGTCATGCCAAAGCACAGCATTACATAATTGGCCGTTATCGTGCATGCGCTGTCGGTCCTATTCTAAATGGTAGCGCACATCCGATAAGACGAGATTATGTAAAAAGTCATTTGCCACGCCAGGCTGGGCTTGAATATAAAGGTTAGCGGCTGGCTGATTTTTTCATTCTACCAACCGCTACTTTTCTCTTCGATATTCATTCCCCCTCAAAAAAGTGCTCATCCTCCAATTCCCCTTATAAAGGGAGATTAAGGGGGGTTGTTTCCTTATTCAATATCCTTCTTTCCTTCAAATGCGTTCTATTTCCCACACCCCGCCGAGATTTATCTTCCTTCGACATTCATTATTCCTTGTTCGATATTCGATATTCTTCTTTCTTTCAAATGGGCTTTATATCCCACACCCCGCCATGGCAATTAAGTTCCATCAATCTTTCAACAAGAGCTAAGAGTAGACCTGACAACAATTATCCTATTAGTCACAAAGTCGAGTAGATTAGTTTCTTCTGATGCTACAGGTCGATGTTTGTGTTCTCCGTTTCCGCCTGGTTTCCCGGCGGTGCCACAATATTTCAACCATACATCAGTTGGCGCTAACCCCTCTCAGAACCGTGCTTGCGCTATTT